>JBAZRS010000220.1:6608-8067 GCA_041662825.1 Victivallales bacterium
GGGCTTCTTTGTAAAAACACCCGAAGAAGACAGGTAATCATCCTGCCTGTTTTTCACCTGGGTAGCGGTGATTCCTGTTTTTTCGCTGCCGTATCTTTCATCATTAGCTATGTCCTCCGGGCTTCTTCCGGCTATCCCCAGCTTCTCCTCTCTCTCCTCATACACAGTTTTCTTACTTTGTTCCTTTGCGGTGAGCATCGGCAATTCCGGCGTTTCGACCGGGCTCTCTATCTCCTTCTTAATTGCGGTGATCCTGTCGGTGATCTCCTTCTTCGCCCTCTTATGGTCCGCCCGGACAGTTGCGAACTTCGCATCCAGCTCGCCGATCTCCTGTTCAAGCCCGTATATCTTCCCCAGCCTCTCATAATCCGATTGCTTCAAATTCATATCTATAAACCCTTCTTTGTTACTTTGTTCCTTTGCGGTGATAGCGCTGGTTTTTATCGTGACCAGCAACACTAGGCCGCTGCTGGCGAAAGACAGCGACCGGGGGGGGCACTTAGCTTTTTATTTTGCGCGGTTTCGCCATGGGCGCATCAATCTTGGGAGCAGAAACAACTACCGGCTCATGTCCGGGCACAATCATTGTGAGGGTTGTTCCGTCCCTGTCCGACATTTTCTGCATCTTGTTTTTAAAATTCATGACCGCATCCTTCACGGTTGCAGGCTTGCTGTCGTCAAATAAATCCGGCTGATTCGGATCATACGTTTCCGACTCGGCCTCATCTGTGTGCTTTACGGCCTTATTCCATGCCACACTGGAAGAAAAGACATAGAACTGCCCTTTCATGAGCGACACCTTGACCGTCACCGGTATTTCACCGGAGCAATTCTCTTTTGTCAACTGGTCCAGGTCCCCGATAATCTGGGAAAGATTGCCTCTGAGCAACCCGTCCACCTGCAGCATGATCTTCTCGATAAGCTTTTCATCCGCCATTTTTTTCACCTCTTCCCTTGTTCCGGCATAGCTTCTCAGCGACGCCGGATTATTATTTCATTTCCCCGGCCCTATGCCGAGAACTGCTTAAGTTTCAATGCTCCGATTTTCTGCCATTTCCGGACAGTGTCGCCGCTGGCCCCGTGATATCCGCGGGCTATTACCAGCAGATCCGCTACTTCCTGGGCAGAGCCGGCAGTTTTCAGTCTTGACTTGATACCTGTCTTCATGCTTGACTGCCTGGCGTGTCTGGCCATCTTGGCCGCCAACCTTATGCCCGCATCAATACCGCTGAATTTCATCATGGTTTTCAACGGGTTGAAGTGAAAAAATCCCTTTTTAAGCATTTAAAACCCTTTCTTATTATTAAAACTTTAGAACTGTAGAACTCTCTTGAACGTCTTCTTGATCCTGTTCTTCATCCCCTGCCATCTGCTGGGCCTCGGGATCTGGACGCTGCCGACATGCATCCCGCATTTCAACCGCACCCACACCATGTCATTCGCCTTGGAATTCATACGT
>JBAZRS010000221.1:0-8061 GCA_041662825.1 Victivallales bacterium
CATTGGAGCAACAGGGGCGCTGTAGCATCCAATATAATCGAGACTCCGCATTTCGGCACGTTTAAGGCCATAACGGACTGTGAGTTCGATCTGGCATACAGCCCGCTCATTTCCTGGCGTCACGGGAAAGGCGAAATTATCTTCCTTCAAATGGATATATCCGGGCGCACCGAGAGCGACCCCGCCGCAGAGCTGCTTGGCCGCAATGTCGTCAGGTATTTGAATTCACCGCTTGAAGGCAGCCAGGACCGAAAAGCCATTTGCGCCAGCCAGAAAACAAGCGATCGCATATCTTTGCTGGGATTCTCTTCAGCGCCCTGGCAGGATTCCATTGATCCAGCCAGAAACATAGTGGTTTTCGGAAAGGGTGATTCTGAACTCTGGCCCAAACTTCGCGAGAGCGTCCTGTCCTTTGCTGAGAAGGGCGGAAGAGTACTGTTTCTCCCAGCGATTAGCGGTGTAATCGCCGATCCGGTCTTCAGGGGTCTTTCTCTGAAACCTCTGCGTGCAAGCAGGGCGGGGACATCCGTAGACAGCGACAAGCTGCTTGACGGCATCGGGCTCCAAAATCTCCATTGGCGCGAACCCATAGACCTTCTCAAACTGGAAGCTGACGCCGGAAGCAGATTCCAAAGCCTCCTCGGCGGACTAGCGGGAACCCTATCTCATGGCAAGGGGCAGTTTGTTTTCCTCCAAGTTGATCCCGATGCATTTAACGATTATGCCGCCGTAAGTGATGACGACTCGCGTCTCCGGAAGGCCTCGGACAAGCCACTTCCGGATGCTTGGTACGCAAAGGACAGGAACCGGAGCCGCTGGCAATCGAACCGTATGGAAGCCATCCTGCTCACCAACATCGGTGTGGAGTCTTCGCCAACGCTTGTCAAAGCGCTTTTCGAAAACAGGCGGAAAATGCCCTTCTATCCGGTGGAAAAGTGGATGTTGCTTGGACCTATCCCTCCGCCGGAGAATAACGACACCGATCCGGTGTCTGCAGATTTTAACCCACTTCTGAAGGACCGTGTCTTTGAAAAACCAGTCCTCTTGCCTTCCGGCAAGACAATTTCCTGGCACGCGCCAAACGATTTCAACAATGGTCTTGGCATAGGCGGCATGGTTGACCTTGGCAAAGTCTACGGTGTTAAATTGAAGCAGACGAGTATTGCCATGACGTATCTTTGGAGTTCCCGCGACCGTATGGCTACTTTCCAGTTCGGGGGCGACTGGTGGCTGAAAGTCGATCTCAATGGCAAGGAAATTTTCAAAACAGGCACTGATATCACAAGTCATTCAGGTTCAAAGTTCTCGAAGGAGTTTGGGTTTACCGTCAAGGCCCCGTTGAAAAAGGGCTGGAACGAAGTAATTTGCACGGTCGGCTCAGGGAGCGGCGGCAATGCCTTCTGGTTCCAAGTCTCAAACCCCGGAGACGTAATAGAACAGCAATCAGTCACGCCCCCGAAAGACACGCCGATGCTCTTCCTGCGCTTCGCCGCCGGAGGACAGTACGGAAAGATGTCTGCGGAGGAGATGGATGAATCGGAGAATACCCCGCCGGGTTTTTCCCTGTATACAGACCCTCTCACCGTCACGGATGATCCCTATCTCTATATGCGCTGGTGAATTGAAAGGGAACTGACTGGAAAACATAAGGAGCTCATAAGGCGAAGTTCCGGCAAGCAATATGATTCATAAACAGAAAAAGCAGATAAAATAAAAAGGTAGGGAGCGAAAAAATGAACAACTCTTCGTCCGAACATAAACGCATGACCTGTGAAGGAAGACTGAGGGAAATACCTATGAAGATTGCCGATTTTAAATTAATAAACAAAATCAGGAATATCATTTCTTGCAATGTTACTTGCTTGGAAATCGAAAATCGGAAATTGAAAATCGCAAATGTCTTCACCCTCATTGAGCTACTGGTTGTGATTGCGATTATCGCAATACTCGCATCCATGCTGCTTCCTGCCCTCCGCACAGCCAAGGACAAGGCCAATACCATTTCCTGCCTGAGCCAGCTCAAGCAGATCGGCATGGCGAACCAGATGTACATGTCGGACTATGACGACTACCCGGCCACCTGCATACCGCCTGGCGGTCTCGTATGGTACGCGACACTGAGCCCCTATCTCAGCAACAGGTTGGCCGTGTGGGGATGTCCCAGCAATGAAGATGCCGGCAGGGTGAACATACAGTACGACGAATCGTATTCGGTTACGGCCAAAACCCAGATCAATGTAGTCTTCAAATATTACGCCAGCGTAGGCATCAACGGCTGGGCGTTCCGCGGCCGCGACGACAGCAACAAGCTGCTCATCAGGAAAATTACCGTGTTCAAGGAGCCCACGAAGCTGGTTTACAGTTCGGATGCGCGCACCGGCAAAGAATACAACAGTGCCACCGGCGGAGATCCGAGCACCAACGGCTGTCTTTGGATGCGCCCGGACCAGCCTGTGACGCCAATCGAAGGCGGTCCCGGATTGTTCTCCTTCTGTGCTCGCCATAAAAATATCGTCAACAACGGGTTCCTGGACGGTCACGCGGAAGGGATTGCCGGCTATGAATTTGTAAGCTGGTGCCGTATCATAGCCAATTACAATGTCAGATTTATCGGCAGATGAAATTAAAGGCAAAAGTCATGAGATTATTTGTTCGTTCAATGCTTGTGGTGGGACTTTTTTGCGTAATCGGGTTTATCGTCGCGGCCCAGCCGCATTCGGTGGATGAGTTGCCGGTTGACCGTTTTGACGAATACCAGACTGATTCGTTGCCGCCATATCCGTGGATGCGCCTGGGGAAAACCGCCACCGATGTTGATGTCTCCCTGAAGACTGAGGCCGAATCCCCGTTCTGCGGGAACAAGGTGACCGGCAAAGGCCTTACATTGAACGACTCCAGCGCCGCCGCCGGTTCGGGAAGCGGGATATCCTGCAAATTCACGCCGCCGCCGGAAGCCCTCCTTTACCTCGGATTTGATTTCCGTTATTCCCGCCCGGAAAAAGGCGAAGGCGCCGATTTCGTCTGCCGCCTTGATGACGGTTCGGACCGCAAGGGGCTGGCACTACATATCGGGGAGGGAGGAGGCCTGTCAATTACCGGGCCTGACGGAAATAAACGGAAGCTGACTACAGTGGAGGCTGACAAGTGGTACCATCTCGCCGTAACCTTAACAGGTGACGAGGCGGCGATTTCCCTGGCAGATGCAGAGCAATGCCTTATCGATCCGTATCAGGTGCGTTACAAGAAGCCGCCCTTTGCCGCCAATGAAAAATTCCTGAAGTCAGATTCTTATAATCGACTGGCATTCATCAGTTCAGGTCCGGACGACAGAACTGGCGGCTGGAGCTTGGACAACGTCTGCATGGCCGGCAAGGTTGACGCAGCTCGTGACGCCTTGCTGCCTTTCGAACGCGAACTGCTTTCAGTTCTGCGTCAGAGCGAACATAAAGTCTACGCCTACTATTTCATCTATACTAACGCCTACGACGACAAGGATCCGGGGCTCTCGTGGTTCACCCGCACTTTGCTCAATCCCTCACTTAATACCAAAGGTGATCGGAAAACCGCGGGGAGTGAACTTCTGTATCGTCCGCTGCCGCGTCCGCCGATGCAGCAGGGTTTGGACAGGAAGGAGATTAAAATCCGCGCCATGGAGGAGGAGGTCCGCCTGGCGATACAACAGGGAATAGACGGTTTTCTGGCTGACTTCCACAGTTATCCCGCAGATAAAGGAGGCGTAGCGTATTTTACTAATAATTCCTTTGCACTGATGGATGCCGCCCTTCGCGTCGATCCGGGATTTAAAATCATACCCGCAGTTTATTCTTCCAGCGACGACGGGGCAGACGGCGAGGGTGAAAAGAATCACGATCCTGTAAAATACGCCAATTCACCGGTTATAAAACGAATCGCTGAACACCCGGCCGCCCTTCGGACACCCGACGGACGTCTGGTCATGAGCATGTGGCTGACCGAAAGGTTTAGCGTCGACTGGTGGAAGCAGGTTATTAAGGAGATGGAGAAAAACGGACATCCCATCGCGCTCATAGCCCAGTTCAACAGCTGGAACAAGATAAAAGATTTCAGTGAAATCTGCTATGGCATGTCGCACTGGGGGCCGCGTTCGCCCGGAGATTTCAAATGGGTCGGCGCTACCAGGCAATTGACAGAAAAAGTCATCTTTCCAATCGTTGAGCAGGATGTGAGAACCCGCGGATGCTGGGCCCAGGAATCGGAAAACAGCAGTCTTCTGCGCGGTCTCTGGGAGCAGGCCATCACTGACAAGGCCGACTGGGCCTTCATCTACACCTGGTCCGACTACACTGAGCAGGCGATGGCGCCATCAACTTTCATCGGCTTCGTCCCCTATGACTTGAACACGTATTACTCGCAATGGTTCAAAACAGGACGCCAGCCGAAAATAGTGCGAGATACGCTCTACTATTTTTACCGCCGCAACCACAGCGATGTCGACCCCGGCAAGGGGGGCAAATGGTCGTTCAGACCGAAAACTCCGAAAAACGAGATCGAACTGCTGGCGTTCCTGACCGAGCCCGGGACATTGTCTATTCAGGTTGCCGGGCAGGTCTATGAAAAAGAAGCTCCTGCGGGAATAGCTTCCTTCAAAGCGCCTTTGCCCAAGGACAAGACCTTCGTCCCGGAGTTCTCCCTGCGGCGGAATGCTAAGGCGGTCATTGCCGGAAAGGGGCGCTATACGGTTCTGGACAAGGTGGAATACCCCCACATGATCTATTGCTCCGGCATGATTGCGCCATAACGCATGGATAATCAGTCAAAACAATAATTATAAGGAATCCCCGATGTTACGTCTTCGCTATGCATTGCTGTTCGGATTTTCGCTTGTTCAAGCCTTGAACTCCGTTTCACTTATGGGGTCGGACGAAATCAATTATACGCTGCCCCCCGCATCACAGTGGGAGCTGCAGGTCCGGCCCCAGGATACCGCTTCACTGCGGGAGCGGGACGGCATCCTCTCTCTGGACTATGAGGTCAAGACTGATGCGCCTTTCCAGGCGGGACATCAGTCATTTCAGCAGTCGGTGGTAAAACTGTTGCTGAAAAAACCGCTGCCTCTTTCAATAAACGACCAGAGGATACTGTTTGAGGCCAAAGGCATTCAGACTTCTTCAAAGCAGGGGACACTTGTCCTGCTCATGCCGCTCCTGCGCGATGCAAACGGGGAACTGATCTGCTACAAGCCGCAGAGCCAGCAGCACCTTAAAAACGGTACATCAAAATGGTGCGGCTGGAAGACTCATTCATTTTATTCAACCGAGGCGGGCGGTGCCGCCAGCGATTCATTTTCCACCTCCGGCGGAGACAACAATTCCTGGCCCGACGGCGACCTTACCTTTCTCGGGTTCGAACTGGCTGTCCGAGCCGATAAAATCCTTGTCGCTAAAGGATGCGTTGAGTTTGGAGGATTCACTTTCGCCGGACTGAAAATGCCGGACCGTGATCCGTATGTTTACGCAGACGCCATGCTGGACAAGCCTGGGAAATATTCGGTGGCGACCCAGATTTTCCGTCGCTTCCAGGATATCCCGGTCCGCGAAACGGCAAGAACCCTGGATTTCGATCCGCAGCGAGCTTCCCTGGCCCGGCAGAAAATCGTTTTTGAGCTCGGACCCGACGACAACTATTGGATACGCTATCAGATCGCCTCCGAACTCGGTGAAATTGTCGTTACCGACCAGATGCGGGCCTGGGTGGAAGGCAGTCCCGCTGCGGCAATACCTGTCCCGGTAAATCTGGACAGTGCTCCGTCGATCGGTTACCTTCGCATTAATCCCGGACACCCCTCCTGCGGCGTCTACGAAAATGAAAAAGAGATCGATCTGACATTGCGCGCTTTCGCCAAAAATCTGGACGGGTATCAGATTTTGTGGCGACTTGAAAGGTTTTCTTTTCCGGAAACGGCGGGCAAGGGTGAAGAAAAAGTGAACTTTAAGGATGGACAGGCGCAGGATATAAAACTGCGTATGGCGCTGCCTGAAGGCTGCGACGCATTTCGTTTTATCGCCGAAGTAAAGTCCGCCGGCAAGATTATCGACTGTCAGGAATATATCCTAGGCCGCAAGACCGATCTTGGCCGGCAATATGCCAACCGGACCGGGAAGCGGATCACCCGTGACGAAATAAAGCAGTCGGCCTATGTCCGCATGACGTATCTGCCCTATAAAGGCGGCAAGGCGCTGCAGTTTAAGAACCGGCAGGAGGCTGTTGGCCGCTTTAGCGATGCCCTGAAAAGGATTTCCAAGATCACGACCAATGTCACCCTATCATACGACACAGTCAATTTTGAAATTCTTCCCGGCGTCTTTGATTTTGAGTTGTTGGACATGGCGATGGATGCGGCTACCGATCAGAACTGCCGTCTGACGGTCCGTTTGGGTCATGCCGACCACAGCGGCATCTTGCGCTGGCAGCGCTATTGGCCACAGCGGAATTCCGACGGCACGATGAACCAGGGGCACAGGTACTACGGCAGTTTTTCGGTTACAGACGAGGAATTTATCAACAACCTCCTGCGCGGTTTCAAGGCGTTGCATGACCGTTATCAGATACATCCCGCCTTTCAGGGCTACCAGATCTTTGAGATCGCCGGTGAATGGGCGCTTCTGGACGAACCCTGGAACGGCAGCATCGTCGGTTATGAAAATGTCAGCCGGGCGGCTTTCGTAAAATACGTGAAAAAACACGTCTCCGACGATTTGACCAAGCTGAACCGGCGCTGGGGAACCGCTTTCGCATCCTGGGATCAGGTGTGCCAGCCGCTGCCCGATATGAAGAAAGGTGCGCGCCCGGACATCCGCCTCTACTGGCTCGACTTCTGCAGCTTCAAAAACTATTACGACAGGAATTACTGGAAGCAGACCGTCTCCCGCAGCATCCGCGGATATGATGCCGACAGCGTCGTGATTGTCTATAATCTCAATCCCGGCGGTTTCGAGGATTCCGACGAATTTAAATCCATCGACTATATCCATAACGGCGGAAATCATTTTCTCCGCGGCGAAGGCGTCCTGGTCGATGCCTGGGAAAAAAACCGCATCGGCTGGATCACGGAACCCCACATGCCGCACCGTTGGGCGGCCTACGGAGACAGGGATAATCGTGGCTGGCTACTCGACTGGACCACTTATATAATGCTGGCCCAGGCAGGCGCCGGCGGGGCGAACATGCACATCTATTACTGGCCGCTGAACGGCGGAGAAGACCTGTCGCTGCCGGCCCATTACGGCAGGGAATATGCATATGACCGCTTCCAGAGGTGGTGCCCGCTACTGGAGGAAATGCACGGCATCAAACTGCAGCAGACTCCGCCGCAGGTCGCTGTCATCCAGGACATTTATACCCTCTTCTGCAAGCACCGCACCGTGTTTCAGCCGCGCATGGACGATCTGCGCCGCTGGTTTGAACTGCTGAAGGCCGACTCCATAGACTATCAGGATTTCCGTCTGGAAAACCGCGACAAATACAAGCTGGTCCTGCCGAATATTCTCGATGAGGTGATGAGCGAAGCCAATATCCGGCTGATAGGGGAAATGGTCAAAGGAGGCGCGAAAACTGTAATTACGCCGATGACCGGAAGCCTGTGCCCGGAACGACCCGATCTCCGCTTTGCCCTGCTGCGGGAACTGGGGATTAAGCCGCCCGAGAACAGCTATCTTACCAGCGCCGAGAATGTTTCCGCCAAAGTCGCTCCGGGCTGTCCGTTTTTCGCAGCGGAGCAGCCGCTGCCATTTTTCACACTCTCAGATCTCAAACGGGAAACCCAGGCCAAGGATATGGCGCAACGCTTCTATCAGTGGCCTTACCGTTTCCTCCCTCAGACAGATTATTTCGGGATTTATCCCGGGCAGCATGCCGAAGGACAGGTCATGGCAAAGTTCCCTGACGGCGGCACCGCATTGTCCCTTCACAAATTCGGCAAGGGTGAAGTGTTGGTCCTGTGGGGGACTCCGGATTACACGAAAATGGCCGGGTTCATGCAGAAAGTCGCCGATTGGGCTGCGGTGGCGAATACCCGCCGTGACA
>JBAZRS010000222.1:0-8042 GCA_041662825.1 Victivallales bacterium
AGCTCCACGACGTCGCAGAAGAGAAGATTACAGGCAACTGGAAAAAGTTCCTTACTGACACGAAAAACCTTGAAGCTGCGGGACAGAAGCTGATCCAGAAACGACTGGAAGCCGCCGTTGAATCGGAATATATCGGGATGAGGAACTCGTTTTTAAGCATGATCCATGCATGGTTCGCACATCTCTACATGCTGTCGCAGGACATATCACCTGACTTCATGGCGAACCCCGAGCTCGTTTCCGGATTCAGGATTAACCCCGAAAACATTGATCCGAAAAAGGCTTACCGCGCTCTTCGCCTTTCGGAAAACCTCCTCCAGGTGCTCCAATGGAATGTGAACGGGGATCTGGCGCTGAGGGAATTCTGCCTTAATGTGGCTTTGGGGAGCAAGTAGGACGGGCTTTCCAGCCCGTTCACCGCTGACCATGACAATAGGGCTATTTGTTTTTCATTCAAATGAAATTCATTCCATGAATTATTTGAATGAAAAACAATCATGAATCGTTTAAACAGGAGATTTTGATAATAATGAATACTCAAGAAAAGATAATGCTATGGCCCGGAACCGCACCGTTCTCTGAAGGCGGCGACGGATTTCAACCTTATATGGAAAGTTTCCTATTGAAAAATCCAAATCCGGCGGGCGCAATAATCGTATTGCCCGGCGGCGGCTACGGGGGCAAGATGATTTCATATGAAGGAAGGGATGTCTGCGCCAGATTCAATGAGGCCGGATTTCATTCGTTCATGCTCGAATACCGTGTTGCTCCCAACAGGCATCCGGCACCGCTTGCTGATGTCGCAGAGGCTGTCAGACTCGTCCGGAGCAATGCGGAAAAATGGGGGGTGAAGCCTGACAAGATCGCCCTTCTCGGGTTCTCGGCCGGCGGACACCTTGCCGCCAGCGCCTGCGTCCATTACGCTCTGGCGGAATCACTGTTTCCAGACAGAAAGGATAAAGTCTCAGCCCGCCCTGACGCGGGAATCCTCTGCTATCCGGTTATAAGTTCCGGGAAATTCGGGCACATGGGTTCCTTTAAGAATCTGCTCGGGAATAATCCGACTGATGAACTCATGAAAGAAATGTCTCTGGAGCTCAACGTACACAAGAATGTGCCTCCTGTCTTTCTATGGCATACTGCCAGTGACGCCGGCGTTCCGGTGGAGAACAGCCTTCTCTTCGCTGAAGCTTTAAGCTCACACAAAGTTCCGTTCGAACTGCACATATACCCGGACGGCCCCCACGGAATGGGTATGGCGGCCAGCGATCCGCATGTCGCCACCTGGGTGGAACTCTGTTCTGAATGGCTGAAAAAGAAGAATTTCTAGAGCTTGCCTTATGTTTCAATAAAGATTGCGCAATATGAAATCATGGAATATATTGATTTAAATAACTTCAATGGAGGAATAATGAAAAGCTCTGTATTCGTCATTCTCTTTTTCTTCGCCATCTTGGCCTTCGATAGAAACATCTTCGCCCAGGCAACCGTCTTTCCGCAGAAATTCCATATTGAAAATAATACAGCTCTCGACGAGTCAAATAAGCCGTTCGTATTCAGAGGCGTATCCACGAGGGATCCGGTTGGCATGAACGCCGGAAATGCAAGCTTCCAGAATGAATGTGTCCCCTTCGATGAAAAGCTCTTCGCAAAAATAAAAACATGGGGTGCGAACACGGTCAGACTGCCTGTACTGCCCTTCTTCTGGAAAATCCAGGGTCGGAACAACACCCTGAAAGCTCTCGATCTGGCGGTCGCATGGGCTGAAAGAAACAACCTGTACGTTGTCATCGCCTATCAGGCGGCCGGATGGCCGAGCACAGACAACCCTTCCGACAAATCAGGCAGGACGACAATCGAGGAGCTTAACAGCTTCTGGCACGAAGTGTCAAACCATTTCAAAGGCAACAAAGTAGTTGCAATGTATGAACTGTTCAGCGAACCCGTCACCAAGGAATTCACGAAAATATCCGACAAGGACTGGCTCGACTGGGAGAACAGCATGGATTCGGTGATTGAACTGATCCGGAAAAATGATCCCGAAGCCGTCTGCCTCGTATCCGGACTCAGCTGGGCCCGAGAGATATCATTTGTCGGAAGCTACCCCATGAAGAAAAGAAATGTGGGTTATTCAGTGCATCCATATCCGTATGAATCCCAGCCCACTACAATGAAGAACCTGACAGTGCTTTCCGCAGTAGCCAAGAAACAGTTCATTTTCGCAACCGAAGTCGGATACGACATCGAATTTTTCGTTAACCTCAGCGATGTACGGAAGAAGATTTTAGATCTCTATCCGGGAGTCAAGTCACAGATGGACGAAGTGAAAAGACAGAGTGGGAACAAGCTTTACTTCAGCGACCTAAACCGCAGGCTCCTGGAAACCCTGATGGCCAATCCGAAAACATCAGCCTATCTCAACGAGATAACTGATAACTACCAGAAGGAACTGAAAAAGACCTTGGATGAGGGAAATATAAGCTGGTGCGCATGGTGTTTTTCCTGCGCCTGGCGGCCATGCCTCATCAACGACAAGGAATTCGATCCCACCGAAGCCGGAGACTTCTTCAGGAAATGGCTTCTCGAAAAGAAGAATTAGCTTCGACCGCTATACCCCCGAACCAACCTGTAATTTTTCATCCAAATAAAATCAAACAGTGAATGGACGGCTGTAATTCTCATTTTCCGGAATATTCCGCGAGCATCGCCTTGAGCTGCCTTGTGTCTATACCTTCCTCCTCCAGCTTCCGGATATACGCCTCGGCCTTGCCAAGCTGCATTGACTGAATGATTACCCGCGCAGTGGAGACCTTCTCGTGCGACGACCGTTTCCTGTCGGAATCCGAGTATGTAAGCAGGAAAACAAGTGCGACAATTGCAGCCGTCCATACAGCCCCGCTCCGTCTGATATTCATGGCGATATGCCCGAGAGACGCCCCGGCGAGAACACATATCAGCGGCACACACGGAATCCTGAACCTGTAAAACATGTCGAAATAAATCATCGTCATGAGATACGCCAGAATGAAAAGGAAAACACAGAGGATCCCCGTGTTCCGCCTGTAAAGCCAGAGCACCGCAATGGAGAGGGCAAGGAGGAAATTGAAAGTCACAGGGAAAAGCCACAGGAAGTCGACCGCGTCCCTGTGCGCATAGAATGACAGGCTGTTGGGGATCTCGTAGGACGAACAGAACTTCACCAGCTGGGAGGGTATGTTTTTCAGGATTGCGCCGAAGGCGAAGGCGTTGTCCGTCTTCACCCGTTCACCGTAATAGAAACCGAGGACGTTCTTCAGGTTCCCCGGAATTATGGTAGGGCTGTTGAACCTGACGAGATTATACGTGATAACCGGGGAAATCAGCAATGCAAAGGCGAGAAGATATGCGAAGACCTGCTTCACCCGGATCCTTGCACGGTACTTCCTGAACATGAAAACAGCCGCAGGCAGGAAGACTATTGGGATGAAATTCTCCCTCCCAAGAATGCATAATCCGGCAAAGATTCCGGCCAGCGCAAAATAAAACGTCTTTCTGGAAGTCGCAGCCCTGAGCAGGAAATACACGTAGCTTATGAAGCAGAGCGCAAGCGGCGCCTCCCTCAGGAAATCAAGCGCAATAAGCGAAGCCGGACCGTAAAAACAATATATCAGGGCACCGAGCTGCGCCTTTTCCCTCCCTATCCTGAGCCTGAGCCCGAGCCAGTAGATCATGACAGGGATCATTGCGCAGAGCGCACCCTGAAGTAAGCGCATTATGACCAGGTTGCCCTGTGCGACTGCGATGAGGCCTGTGAGGAAAACCGTGTATCCAGGCGAATAACCGTATACGCCCGCAGGCAGTTTCATCCTGTAGAGGTCTGCGGCTGTGAAAAGCATGCCCCGCTGGTCCGTCCCCTCTATCGGCATCGGCAGAAGCCCGAACGAACGGAGGTTGTAGAGCAGCATCGAATACATGATCAAGGCAAACAGATATATCAGTATCGCATAATGCCTGTCGATGAATTTTCGGATTCCGCCACTCATTTACAATGCCTTTTTTGATTTAGCATCTTAGTGATAATTACAGCTTATGTTTTCTGAAGAAGCTTGCTTTCATAAAACAATATATCGCGAATCTGGCATAAAGAAAAGACACAACTGAAACTGTGAACCATGGAAATTATATTGTTGGAGTTCAAACTTTCATGTCCGCCGGCCTATCCCTCGTAGCTTCTTAGCGAAGTAGGAAGCATCTTAGCGAAGGCGGAAGTTTGTCATTTTTATCTTAGCAGGATTCTGAAAGCGCGTGGGTAACGCTGCAAAGGTCACAAGAGTCACGAAAAAGTTGAAATCTCCGCGAAGCTTCAGCTTCCCGTTGATAGTTTTTCGGAGAAATAATGAAATTATTTATCTGAAAAACTATAGAATAAACAAATGGCGCCAAGAAGAACTGGGCTCCTCACCTCAGCAGCATGCAGTCGCCGTAGCTGAAGAACTTGAATCCGTTAGCCTTAGCCAGTTCATACGCCTTCAACACATTCTCACGGTCTGAAAAAGTAGAGATCAGCATCAGCAGAGTGCTTTTCGGAAGATGAAAGTTTGTGAGAAGCATGTCCGCAACTTTCGGCTTGTACGGCGGATAAAGGAATATTGCAGTCTCCCCCTGCCCCGCCCTGACTGTCCCGTCATCATTAGCGCATGTTTCAAGCACCCTCACCACGGTCGTCCCGACAGCGAGTATCTTCCCGCCCTCCCTTTTCGTTCTATTTATATTTTCCTCTGCCGTCTCCGGCAGAGAAAAATATTCGGAGTGCATCTTATGGTCGGAAATATTGTCGCATGAAACCGGAAGGAAAGTGCCCGGCCCGACATGAAGCGTGAGTTCGGCTACCGTGACTCCCCTCTCCGCGAACTTCGCAAAAACATCATCGCTGAAATGAAGTCCTGCAGTAGGCGCGGCAACAGCCCCCTCTTTCTTGGCGTAAACAGTCTGATACCTGTTCCGGTCGGCGCTAGCATCTTCCCGCCTGATATAGGGCGGAAGGGGCACATGTCCCGCAAGCCCCTGTATCTCCATGATTGTGACATCTTCCGATTCAATGGTGAAAGTACCGTCGGGATTTCTCGAGGCTATGCTCACCCATACTTCGGAAGCGTCCGGGACTGTCACTTTGATCCTGGTACCCTCATGCATTCTTTTTCCGGGCCTGAGAAATGAAATCCATTTCTTTTCATCAATCTCCCGCAGGAAAAGTATCTCCACCTTTGCGCCGTCGCCGTTCTTGCGCCCGTAAACCCTGGCATTCAGGACTTTTGTGTTGTTTATGACTACACAGTCGCCCTTTTGCAGGTATCCGGCAATGTCGGTGAAGCTGCGGATTTCGCAGACTCCGGTCTGCCTGTCCATGACAAGCATCTTGGATTCACCCCTCTTTTCGGGCGGGTGCTGTGCGATCAGTTCTTCGGGGAGATGATAGTCAAACTGCTGCAGTTGCATCGTCATATAGCTTCTCGTATAAGTCGGCCGTATGTTTCCAGGAGAAATCCTGCGTCATCCCGTTGAGCTGAACCTGCCTGTAACCGTCCGGTTCAAGCCTGTAAACTGATGCCGCCCATCGCAGGGTGTTCAGGAGTGAACCCGAATTGAGGTCCCACAGCTTGAAACCTGTCGAACGCGAGAAGTCCTTCGGATCGTAATTGATTACAGTGTCCTCCAGTCCGCCGGTCGCCCGGACAATCGGAGGAGTGCCGTAACGCATGCTGTACATCTGGTTCAGCCCGCAGGGCTCATACCTTGAAGGCATCACGAAGAAGTCGCTGCCGGCCTCCACCAGGTGGGCGAGCTTGTCGTCATAGCCGATATGGACTGCGAATTTCGCAGGATGCATTGCCGCCAATTTTGTAAACGCCTGCTCCAGTCCGGGATCACCCGACGCAAGCGCCACAAACTGCATGTCATCGTACATGAGCATGTCACCGACCGCCGAAACAAATATGTCGAGGCCTTTCTGGTGCGCAAGGCGGGCGACAATCCCGAAAACAGGGGAATGCGGGCGGATCGGAAGCGAAAACCTCTTCTGAAGCTCTTCCTTGCATATCGCCTTGCCGCCCATGTTTTCAATAGAATAATTTGCGGGGATCAGTTTGTCTGTCACCGGATCCCACTTCTCAATGTCAATCCCGTTTATTATCCCTCTCAGCCTTCCGGACGCGCTCCGTTCCCTGAGCGGCGCATCCAGGGAAAACCCGTATGCGGGTGAAAGTATTTCATTCGCATGGGTCGGACTTACGGTTGTCACGAAATCGGCGGTCATGATCCCCGCCTTCAGCAGGTTTATCTGGTCGTAGAATTCAATGCAGCGGGTGGTGAAGTACTCCCATCCGAGTCCCGTGAAATAGAGATGCGATTTGGGAAAGACACCCTGGTATGCGATATTGTGGATGGTGAGTACGGAAGCGGTCTTGTCGAAATTATGGCAGTATTTGTAGAGCTCGCTTTTCAGGTAGACGCAGCACAGTGCGGCGTGCCAGTCGTTCGCGTGAAGGATATCCGGCTTGATTTTAAGAGCCATGATCGCCTGCATTGCGGCCCTGCAGAAGAAAATGAACCTCTCGGAGTTGTCCGCATACTCGATGCCGCGCCAGTCGTAGAGCGCAGGCCGGTCGAAAAACCTGTGATATTCGATAAAGTAATAGGTCAGGTTCTGATTTACCTTGTGCTCGAGTATCTGCGCCCATTCCGTCCTTCCCAGAAAAGGGACGCCGAGATTCTGGTAGCACACCTTGAGCTCCTTGTTGTGTTCCCCCATCATCTTCGGATAATAGGGCATTATCACTGAGACCTTGCAGCCTTTTCCCGAGAGCGCCATGGGAAGAGAGGCTGAAACATCTGCAAGCCCGCCGGTTTTTGCATAGGGTGAAGCCTCGCTTGTAAGCCAGACTATTTCCCGGGCATGGCTTTTCACGGATGCCGCCCCGGGCTCCTCCGGTTTAGCGGGTTTTATCTGTTTGATTTCTATCCACACCTTTGGGGTTTTGGTTTTTTTCCCAGTTGCTTTCTTCATTGATAATCCTTCCCTTTCCTAACATTACATAAATGATTTGCCACAGAGAGCACAGAGAATATCTTGATTTAAAAGGAGTTAGGCTTATTCAAAAATCCTCTCTGCGCGCTCATTATAACTATAATAAATTCCCCAGCATTAAATTCAGAGATTTTCGCAATGAGAGTTCACAGAGGAAATTCCATTGTTTTTTATTTAGCCATATTTTTTTCTCTGCGCTCTCTGTGGTTTGCTTAATAAAACTTTTCACTGTTTTTCCGAGCGCATCTGCTCGCGCGCTTTCCGCAATGTTTCCATTTCCTCTTCGGTAAGGCTGTTTATGCCGCCAAGCGACATCTTGTCAAGAATCCTGTCAAGCTCCGCCTGCGTCACCTTGCCCTTGTCTGTGACATTCCATCCCGGAGGAGGATTGTTCATGGAATAGAGCCCGCCCGCCTGCCTGGCTTTCCTGGACTTGAGGAATGAGAATATGTCCCATATCTCATTTTTATAAAGGAACCTTATGTAAAGATATCCGCCCAGGAATCCGCCGAGATGGGCGAGATGCGCGACCCCGCTCTGCGTGCCCGACAGTTCAAAGAACACCTCGAGGATGGCAAACACAATCGCAAAAGTCTTAAGTTTCATCGGGATCGGCGGAATGAGCAGCATAATCCTCATGTCCGGATAGAACATGGCGGTGGCGATTATGATTCCGAATACTGCGCCGCTTGCGCCGATGCAGGGAATGGCGCTGCTCCAGTTGGAAAGCATCCAGAGTCCGGCCCCGCAGAGGCCGCTTATCACATAGAGATTGAAAAACCTCGCCGCCCCGATTCTCGCCTCAAGCAGGGACCCGAAAATATAAAGACCCCACATGTTGAAGAATATATGGGCGAATCCGCCGTGTACGAACATGTAGGTGAACAGCCTGTAAATCTCGCCGTTCCGCACATCGGTCGATATCAGGGCGAGAGACTGCGTAACCTTGTCCGACTCCACCCATCCCGACGGAGTGGCA
>JBAZRS010000223.1:0-7685 GCA_041662825.1 Victivallales bacterium
GAACCAATACCTGCGGCGAACTCTGCAAGGCGGATGTCGGAAAGACAGTGCGCCTGTCTGGCTGGATACACAGCGTACGCGACCATGGCGGAATCATATTCATCGACCTCCGCGACCATTACGGCATGACCCAGGTCGTGATAGATCCGAAGCGCGATTTCTACCAGTCGCTGGAAAAATGGCGTGTTGAAACCGTCGCCTGCTTCACAGGCCCGCTTGTCGCCAGGGCCGAATCTACGGTCAACCCGAAAATCCCGACCGGCGAGATCGAACTCGTGGCCGAGGAGATGGAAGTGCTCGGGGAAGCCGAACAGATTCCGTTCCAGATCAACCAGGACGAACAGACCCCGGAATATCTGCGCCTCAAATACAGGTTCCTCGATCTCCGCAGGGAAAGGATACACAAGAACATCATTCTGAGGTCAAGGGTCATTTCGGAAATGCGCAGGAACATGACGGACATCGGATTCCTGGAATACCAGACCCCGATCCTCACAAGCAGCTCTCCTGAAGGCGCGAGGGATTATCTTGTGCCCAGCCGTATCCATCCGGGAAAGTTCTATGCGCTCCCCCAGGCGCCCCAGCAGTTCAAACAGCTTCTGATGGTTGCCGGATTCGACCGGTATTTCCAGATCGCCCCCTGCTTCCGCGATGAAGACGCCAGGGCGGACCGTTCACCGGGCGAGTTTTATCAGCTTGATATGGAGATGAGTTTCGTCACCCAGGATGACGTGTTTCTTGTAATCGAAGATCTTTTCAAAACCATTTTCACCAAGTTCAGCACCAAGAAAATTGAAATGCCTCCTTACGTCAGGATACCATTCAAAGAGGCGAAGCTGAAGTACGGCACCGACAAGCCCGACCTCAGGAATCCGCTTGAGATAAAGGATGTTTCCGAAATTTTCAGGAACAGCGGGTTCAACGCGTTCGCCGGTGTTGTCAAGAACGGCGGAGTTGTAAGAGCCATTGCCGTAAGGGGCATTGCCGGCCAGCCGCGCAAATTCTATGACGACATGATCGAATTCGCCAAGTCCGTAGGGTCAAAGGGACTCGGTTATATTGTCTGGGAAAACGGACAGGAGAAGAGTCCGATCGTCAAATTCATGAAGCGCGAGGAACTGGACGCCTTGAAGCAGATCTGGGACATCAAGGACGGTGACGCTATGTTCTTTGTCGCCGACAAGGAGAAGAAGGCGTGCGAAATAGGCGGTGCCGTAAGGACCGAGCTTGCAAACAGGCTGAACCTGATTGACAAAAACGTGTTCAAATTCTGCTGGATTGTCGACTTTCCGATGTTCGAACTCGACGAGGAGACGAACAAGATCATATTCAGCCACAATCCGTTCTCGATGCCGCAGGGTGGCATGAAATCGCTTCTGGAGAAAAACCCCCTCGACATACTCGCATACCAGTACGACATTGTCTGCAACGGTGTCGAGCTTTCAAGCGGGGCGATCCGCAACCACAGTCCCGAGATCATGTACAAGGCCTTCGAGATTGCCGGCTACGGCAAAGAGGCTGTTGAGACTAGATTCGGCGGAATGATAAGCGCGTTCCGTCTCGGAGCGCCGCCGCACGGGGGAATCGCACCTGGAGTCGACAGGATAGTGATGCTTCTTGCGGATGAACCGAATATCCGCGAAGTGATTGCGTTCCCGTTCAACCAGCAGGCGCAGGATCTCATGATGAACGCTCCGTCCGAGGTCGAACCCCGCCAGCTCCGCGAGCTTCACATCAACATAGTGATGCCGAAGAAGCCCGAGGAGAAGGCGAAACCGGTTGAGCAGGCTCAGGTGCCGGGCTGATAAAATTTTTCCGGACGGAAAAATTTACAAAGCAGTTTGGAAAAATCCGAAAGGGTGAATTGTGATCACTCCGTCCGAAGTATTGGGGCTCAGCGGGGCGGCCATGGAGATGCGTGTGCGCCGGGCGCTTCGCCGCATGAGTGACGCTGAACTCACCCGGGCGGCGGCCCGACTGAGGGAAGACGCCCTCCGCGGCGGACTCACCTATGACCGGGGGGGGAAGCCGGAACCGATCCAGGTGATGCTGCGGCCGCTGCTCATGATGCCCGAACAGTGGGACTACGTTCACCATGTCTGCGAAAAGATCCTAGAAGCCCTCAAACGCCTGCCTTCTCTCTATCTTGAGGATGACCGTGTGCGGCGGATCCTGGGAGTCGGCGAAGAGGAGGAGGCATGGTTTCGCGAGGCGTGGTCCCCCGCCATCTCCAGCCGGAACCCGGTCTACGGACGACTCGACGCCGTATGCGATTTCACCCGTGCCGACTGGCGGGATTCGCTCAAGTTCCTCGAACCCAACATGTCCGGCATAGGCGGAATTTATGACGTGCCCGTGGCGGAGCAGACCGTCCTGCGCGACATCGTGACCGCCCTGCAGAAACATGACACGGGACTCGTTATCGAAGCGCCCCCCGATCAGCGGGAGTTGCTCCTGCAGCTTTTGCTCGATCATGCCCAAGCCTTGGGGAGGCCCATGCGGAATCTGTGTTTCATCGAGCCTCTGGATGTCATGGAAGGACCCAATGAACAGCCGTCGCTCATGCGTTTCTTCAGCGAGCGGCATGGTGTGAATGTTGTGCATGCCGACCCGCGCGAGCTGAGGTTGCAGGGGGACGAGGTGTACTGGCATGACGTCTGTGTGGACATTGTGTACCGCGATTACGAGGTGCGTGATCTCATCGCCCTCGGCCGCAGGGAAGGTCATGACATGGCCGCGATGCGGGCCCTATTCAGGCAGAACCGGGTCGTTTCCTCCATTGGCGGTGACTTTGACCACAAGAGCTGCTGGGAGATCCTGACCGACGACAGTATCGCCGCAGACTATTTTTCTGCCGAGGAACGGCAAATCTTTCACAGGCATATTCTCTGGACGCGGCTTCTCTCTGATCGCAAAACCACCCTTCCCCGCGGCGAGGGCGACCTGGCGGAATATGCGAGGCTCCACCGCGAAGAACTCGTCCTCAAACTGAACCGGAGTTACGGGGGCTACGGTGTCACTCTTGGCGCCCATATGTCCGAAGGCGAATGGGAAACGCTGATTGACCGCGCTCTTTCGCTCTCCAATGATCCGGAACAATGCTGTGTGGTGCAGACGGCTACTGGTCTTCCCGTGACGGAGTTCCCAGTCATTGATGAACGGGGGCGGATACATGAAGAACCGTTCTTCGTGGTGCTGGGCTTCTCTCCTACCGGAGGCGGGCTCGCAGCAGTGGCGCGGGCCTCCCAGAAGGCTGTTGTCAATCTGGCCCAGCACGGAGGGCTGGCCGTGATGCTAATTGGTCATCCTCCTAGTGAGCTGCGGATTCCGAGGCGATCGGTGGTCGGAAGGCATGACGGGAAAATCCGCTTGCGCCGGTGGATCTCGGATCTGCGCTCTCTCGACGACACACTGAGTCTCCTCGGCTGGGATGAAGAGACATATCTTCCCCGGGCGGCGCATGACGGTCGCGGGGAGCAGACTGCGACCGTTGAGAGTCTGCGTCACCGCCTTCTCGTGGATGATGAACTCGGCGACCTGATCGACGAGGTTGCTGCGCAGGAATCCCGGGACGGACGGCTGTCCATTGAACTCGATCACCTCCGGCGCAAGCGACGGATCTCCCTTGCCCTGCCTGATGCCCTCGTGCGGTCTTTCGCCCGGGCGCGCTCCCGGGCCCTAGTCGCCTGGGAAGAGGCGCGCAAACTGAATGACTTCCGCCGCTTCTCCCCGGCTTTCAACGAACTCCTGGGACTCGTCCGCGAACGGGCCGGAAACCTGAGGATTACGCATGAACTTTATGATGGTCTCCTTGACGAGTACGAGCCTGGCATGACGCGGGCGCGACTGGAGCCGCTCCTTACCGCAGTTGGCGAACGTTTGGCGCCCCTGGTACTCGACCTGGCCGCCCGGACGACCGCCGCCGCCCAGGTCGGGATGCCCGCCGGATCCTATTCCGATTCGACACAGGAGCGTTTCTGCCATAGGATTCTTACTGACATTGGGTTTGACTTCTCTGGAGGACGCGTAGACAGATCCATCCACCCCTCCACCATTCTTGCCGGAGGTCGCGATGTGCGGATCACCATGCGATTCCCGGAGGATGATCCCCTGGACGGCATCTTCAGTGCCCTTCACGAAGGAGGCCACGCCCTTTACGATCAGGGCTTCGGCCTGGACCTCTGCGGCACTCTCCTCGCAGAGGGGGCGGGCATGGGGCTTCATGAATCGCAGGCGCGGCTTTGGGAGAACCATGTGGGACGGAGCCACGCCTTCTGGGAGCACTATGTCCCGGCGCTCAGGGATTTATTCCCGGCCCTTCTGAAAGGCGTTGAAGCCGAAGACATTCACCGGATCGTAAACGCCGTCCGGCCGGGCGTGAACCGTGTAGGGGCCGATGAGGTCACTTACAATCTACATATCCTGCTCAGGTATAGACTCGAACTGGCCCTCCTCGGAGGCGATCTCCCGGTGGAAGGGATTCCGGAAGCCTGGGCCGATCAGAGTAAAAATCTGCTCGGTATCAGGCCGTCGAGTGATCTGGAGGGATGTCTGCAGGACATACATTGGAGCCTGGGATCATTTGGCTACTTCCCCAGCTACGCCCTCGGCAATTTCTACGCGTCCCAGCTCATGGAGGCGTTCCTGGCGTCACACAAGACCTTTGAGGAGGAGATCCGTGCCGGCGACTTTTCGAGCCTCCTGCGCTGGCTCCGGGAAAAAGTCCATCGCCACGGACATGGCCTTTCTGCCGAAATGATAGTTGAGAAGGCGACGGGAAGGCCCCTTGATGCAGAACCGTTTTTCCGCCGCATTGCCGCAAAACACGCCTGCTTCTGCAAACCTGTGGGATGACGGATCGACGTTCAGCGGGCTGGTAAAATTTTTCCGTCCGGAAAAATTTATAAGGTAGTCCGGATGACAGTTGTCTCTTTTCCCTCTTCGATGATTATACTGTAGTCGCCGAACGACGCCGGAATCATGCAGGTAGAGCCTTTGTCAACTTTGACGGAAATATCGTATCTGGTTATGGTGACCGGATTGTTCACGGCCGTTATGAGGTGGAAGCTGTTCCCGTCGGTGCTGTCCGGCCATCTTTCCGCTAGCCTCAGGTCATCCACGCGGAAAAACGGGCATCTGTTGATTATCGGGAACTTCCTGTTGTGCTCGGAAAAACCGGAAACACCCGCAATCCTGGGCGAAGTCCTGTCCGTGAAATTAATGCATTCAAGGGCCTTTTCAACGTGCAGTTCGCGCGGGGTGCCATCGGAACCGAGTCTTCCCCAGTCGCTTATCCTGTAAGTGGTATTGCTGTTCTGCTGGATTTCAAGAAGCAGATTCCCACCTCCTATGGCATGGGCCCTTCCTGCGCTTATGAAGAATGCGTCTCCCGGAACGGAATTGAAAACCTGCAGGCAGTTTTCAATGTCGTTCGAATGGAGGTTGTCAATGAAACGCCTCTGGGTGCAGGTCGGCTTGAGCCCGGCTATTATTTTTGAGCCCGGCTTTGATGCGATCACATACCACATTTCGGTTTTGGGCTGGGCTCCGCTTGTTTTTTCGCATGCTCTCTCATCGGGATGAACCTGGAGGGAAAGCCGCTTCCCCGCATCTATCAGCTTTATGAGCAGGGGAAATCTTCCGCCGTTGAAAACATTTCCAACGAGCGCTTTTTCGTAATGGACGATAAGATCCCTTATCGAAATGCCCTTGAGCGGCCCGTTTGAAACAACGCTCTCGGCGCCCTCCCTGTCGGAAATCTCCCAGGATTCGCCGATCGGCACCTGTGTCTCGGGGATATCTCTCTTAAGGTGTTCGCTCATGAGACTGCCGCCCCAGACGACCTCCACGTAAATAGGGTCGAAAAGGAGAGGGTAAAGTTCATCTTTCTCTATGAATTTCATTTTCTGTTTTCCCGGTTGCTGAAAAACGCAAGCTGCATGAAGGAGCATACAATCTGGCTGTCCTTGACCACGATTCCCGCAGGAACCTTGAGTCGCAGTTGCGTATAGTTTAAAATACCTTTAATACCTTCGCCGTCAAGTATCTTGTCGGTAACCTCCTGCGCCGCCGGCGGCGGGACGCAAAGGGCTGCTATGGAAATCCCCCTTTCCCTGATGGCCTTCTCCAGAGTGCCCACTTCTTCAACAACAAGCCCGCTGACCTCTGTCCCTACAATCGAGGGATCATTGTCGAAAATGCCCTTGAGGCACATGCCGTATGATGAGAAGGGGACATGTTCCGCAATTGCGGATCCCAGCTTTCCGCAGCCTATGATGATGAGGTTTGTCGTCTTTTCAATGCCGAGCTTCTCGCGTATCGCCGCAGTAAGTGTCCTGACGCTGTATCCGTGCCTGATTCTTCCGGTGTTCTCGATCTGGAAAAGATCCTGCCTGACCTGGCTGGGGGTGTTGCCGTAGACGTCCGCAAGCTCCTTGCTGGATATCGTATCCCTGCTGTTTTTCAGGTGCTGCTCAAGGATGAGCAGATACTCGGAAAGCCTTTCGGCGGTCGGCCTGGATATTTTTTTCTCTTTGACCTTCATCAATCCCCTGGACTTTTTGATAATATCGAAATACGAATATCGATCCGCCGCGGCGGACGAAACAAAAAACATTAAAACCAATTGTTCGAATTTTTTTAACTTCGATTTTCGAATTTCGTGCTTCGGATTTCGGATTTCCTAATCTATCTTTCAAATTCAAATTTACAATTGTTCGCCGGATACTGTTCGCTGATAACTGATAACTGATTCAAAGAGTTCCCTTGAATATTGCATGAAACCGTGTTAAAATTTTCTCCATCAAATTCAAGGCTAAGAAATTTAAAAATTTATGAACATCCAACATCCAACATTCAACTTTGAACATCGAATTTAAACTGAATTCATTCGAAGTTGGAAGTTCGATGTTCAGTGTTCGATGTTCATGCGAACCTTGGCCGCCTAATTAAATATGGAAAGGAATTTATGCAGCATATCAATATACCTCCAAAAGAACATGTCAAAGTTCTGGACGGACAGGGCTGGGTCGGCCTGATCGACAAGATGGGAACCGAAGCGACTATAGTCAATGCGGCCCGCGTCTCATTCGGAAAACTGAAGGACAGCATGGACGAGAAAGATGTCTTGCTCCTCAAGTACCTTCTTGAAAACAAACACAGCAGCACGATGGAGCACATCGTTTTCACGTTCAGCATCCACTGTCCGCTCTTTGTGCGCGCCCAGTGGCACCGCCACCGCACATGGTCCTACAATGAGATATCCAGGCGCTACACCGAGATTGACATGGAGTTTTACACTCCTGCAAAACTCAGGAAACAGGCCGAGACCAACCGGCAGGCTTCCATTGCAGATGAGAATTTCGATGATGCCGAATACAGGAAAATGATGATAGGTCATAATAAGAATTCCCTGGATCTGTACAATAGTCTCCTGGACGGCGGAGTCTGCCGGGAGCAGGCGCGCATGGTGCTTCCGCAAAGCATGATGGTCACTTTCTGGGGAACGGTCGACCTTAACAACCTCATCCATTTCCTCGAGCTCCGCGACAGTGATCACGCCCAGTTGGAAATACGCGAATACGCTCTGGCGATCAAGCAGCTCGTCAAGCCGTACATCCCCAATGTCGCGAAAATCATGAACTGGTAGGACGTTTTCGATTTTCAATTGATGATTTTTGATTTTG
>JBAZRS010000223.1:7695-8031 GCA_041662825.1 Victivallales bacterium
ATTTATTAGGTAATGCATGAAAAACCTTCCTAAAATAGCCTTGACCATGGGTGATCCGGCCGGAATCGGGCCGGAACTGGTCGTTCGCGCCGCCACAAACGCCGCAATCCGCAAAATCGCCGACATCAGCATTTACGGCTGTCCAGACATTATCGGGAGGGCGTCTGCGAAATTCGCAGGAAATAAAAAAATGAAAACCGTCGACACCGGCGATCTCAGGTTTTCAAAAGTGCCTGCCGGTAAAACAGATCCCCGTTGCGGGATAGAAGCCTGGAACGCCGTCATCTGCGCTACGAAAGATGTCCTCTCGGGCAAGATGGACGCGATAGTGAAAGC
>JBAZRS010000224.1:0-7970 GCA_041662825.1 Victivallales bacterium
TTGGCGGCCTGGTTGGAAAGCAGGATAACGCTGCCGGCATCATTAAAAACTCATTCTGGAATACAAATACTTCAGGGCAGTCGAATGGTGTAGGCTCAGGAAGTATCGGAACAATAGTTGTTTCCGGAAAATCGGACTCAGAAATGAAACAGATGCAGCTTTTTTCTGATGCGGGCTGGGATATTGTCAATACCGGCGGAAGTAACGCGGTCTGGCGCATCTACGAAGGAGATACCGCACCGCTGCTGAGAGGTCTTTTGACACCGCTTACCCTGACTGCTCAGGATGTCGTCAAAACATATGACGGAATTGCTTACTCGGGGGGCAATGTTTCAGGATCGACCTTATATGATCCTACAAAGATTCACAATTTTTCCAACATCAACTATGGCGGATCGGCCCAAGGCGCGGTGAATGCCGGTGAGTATGTGCTTGTCATGAACAACCACAACTCCTGTTATTCCGATCAAAGAGGTTACGATTTGATCTTCCAGGATGGCAGCCTGGTTATCAACAAAGCTCTCCTGACAGTCGCAGCCAATGATGACGCCAAGACCTATGACGGCATTGCTTATGCCGGCGGCAACGGTGTCATATTTGACGGCTTTGTAAATGGTGAGTCATCATCCGTACTCGGCGGAGCACTTGCCTATGGCGGTACATCACAAGGCGCAGTCAACCCCGACAACTATATAATCAGCCCGAACGGCCTGACTGCCGACAATTATGAGTTGAACTATATTGATGGCAGACTGGTCATCAACAATCCTCCCCCGACAGTTCCGACAGTTTCGACAATCCCGACAATCCCGACAGTCCCTGTAATCACAGTAGACCCCAACGGCGGCGGCATTGTCGATAATGACGACGTGAAAATTCCACCAAAACCCTACATCGGCGGTCCTTTCAATAACAGCTTGCCGATTGACGGTCTTACGGATTACAGCTTGCCGGTAGCCGATCCTGTAGGTCCTGTTGGTCTCGGATATTCTGAGGAAGACTACTTTGATGACCTCGATTATTCTATCGCCGATAAAGATGAGGATGTGCAAGAAAGGAAGAAGAAGAAAACCAAAAAGGGCAATGTTCTTGTCAAAACCGTAGCGTCCGGTATCAGATTACCTGCCAATCAGTGGAAGAACATTTATTGATCAGTATATAAAAAACAATTTTGCTTAACCTGTTGCAGTTAGACAGGTTAAGCAAAATTGCGGCATTTATAAAGGAGGTATTTGTAATAGGTCAATTATTATGATGTTTGTTTCATCCTATCCCGGGTTTAACCTGACTCATAAAATTATGAAAAATGGCCGGGTTTTCAAAACCATACTTACCTATATCCTAATTTTGATTTAATAATTTAATTTGATTTATTAGCAGCCTCATAATATCCTTTAAAAAACCGGTATGTTTAATGTCGTATTGGGGTAAGGCATGATTTCAATACACGGATATAGTATTTCAGAAAAGATATATCAGGGCAGGGATTCCGACATCTATAAAGCAGTGCGGAAAGATGGGAATGTCCCTGTTGTTATTAAGGTTTTAAGCCGTGAATATCCCAGCCAGGAGGAAATTGCCCGTTTCCGGCGCGAATACGAGACAACACGCAGTCTGGCAGATATCAAATCCGCTATTCAAGTTTACGATCTGATAGAGTGCGGCAACAGCCTGGCGATGATCCTGGAGGATTTCGGGGGACAATCCCTGAAAGACCTCATTTCACAAAACCGGCTCGCTACAGTGAAAGAATTCCTGATCATAGCAATAAAGATTGCTCAAGCCCTGCAAGAAATTCACAGTGTGGGCATTGTTCATCTGGACATCAATCCTGCCAACATTCTTTATAATGATACCACCGGGCAAATTAAGATAATCGACTTCGGCATTTCAATTATTCGGACAAAAGAGGTTATGACCTTTAGAAATTCAGGAGTTATCGAAGGAACATTGGCCTACATTTCTCCTGAACAGACGGGTAGAATGAACCGCCAAGTGGATTGGCGCACGGATTTTTACTCTTTGGGAGCAACCTTTTACAAGATGCTTACCGGCAGAACACTCTTTGAAAGCGCGGATACGCTTGAGTTGGTTCACGCCCATATTGCCCGTAAGCCTGTTCTTCCGCACGAGATTGATCAGCACATTCCCAAAGTGATTTCAAGTATCACTATGAAGCTGCTCTCCAAAAATGTTGAAGATCGTTATCAGAGCGCAGAAGGCATCAAGACGGATTTAGCACAATGTTTGAAAAGGCTGGAAGAAACAGGAATAATAAAAGATTTTCCCATCGGCTTTAAAGATATTTCGGAAAGATTCATCCTGCCCTCCAAGCTCTATGGCCGTGAGAACGAGATAACAACCCTTGTTGCCATTCTTGATCGTGTATCAACCGGTCGTAAGGAGATGGTTTTAGTATCGGGGGCACCCGGTATCGGCAAGACATCAGTCATTAGAGAGTTTCATTGGCATATTGTTCAAAAGCGCAGTTGGTTTATCTCTTCAAAGTTTGATCAGTTTGTCCGCAATATTCCATACAGCGCAATTATCGGTGCATTTAAAGAGTTGATCCATCAGCTTCTTTCGGAATCGGATGAAAATTTAACTGCATGGCGTGAGGAAATTCAGACCGCCCTTTCCCCTAATTGTCAGATTATGGTTGATCTGATTCCGGAGCTTGAACTGATAATCGGCCCCCAACCGCCTGTTTCCGTTTTAGGGGCAAAGGAGTCCCAGAATCGGTTTAAGATAGTTTTCTATGATTTCATAATGCTTTTTTGTAAGCGCGAGCATCCTTTGGTTATTTTTTTGGATGACATGCAGTGGGCGGATATGCCTTCACTGGGTCTTATCGAGACGATAATGAGTATAGAAGATAGGGCATTGATGCTGATTTGCGCTTATAGAGACCATGAGGTGAACGATTCCCATCCATTTACTGCGGCCGTCAGGCAGATACCGGGAGAATTCATAAGCCGGCTTCATTTAAACGCTCTGGGGTCAGACCATATTGCCGGAATGGTTTTTGATATTGTTAAAAACAACCGCGATGAAATTGAGCCGTTGGCCGCATTGATTCATAAAAAAACCGCCGGAAATCCTTTTTTTGCCGGCGAATTTCTTAAAACCCTGAATTCCGAAAAGCTTCTTACCTTTGATGTCCGGGATTACAAATGGCGTTGGGACTTGGAGCATATAAGGGAGAAGGGGTTTACGGATAACGTCGTCGATCTTGTTATCGGAAATATCGGGAAGTTTGCGCAAAAAACACAGTTGCTTTTAAAATATTCGTCCATGCTGGGAAATATTTTTGATTTGGAAAAATTATCCATTTTAAGCGAAGCATCTCGTGAAGATGTTTTCAAGGGGCTGAACGAAGCCATACACGAGGGTTTTGTAATCCCCTTAAACGAAAATACCTTTACTTTTTCTCATGACCGAATCCAGCAAGGCGCTTACAATATGATACCGGAAGACGAGCGCAGCCTTGAGCATTTAAGGGCGGGACGGCTTCTCTGGTCCGGTATTGAGGAAGACAGGTTGGATGATAACCTTTTTGTTATCCTGGATCAGTTCAACAAAGGAATCAGATTAATTAAATCCGGCGAAGAGAAGCTGAAGATATCCGAACTCAACTATAAGGCAGGCAAAAAAGCCAAAGAGTCGGCGGCGTTTTTTCCTGCTTATCAGTTTTTCAAGGCGGGGATTGAGCTGCTTGATGAAAGTTCATGGAAAAGCCGCTATGATTTTACCTTGTCCATCCATAATAACGCTGCTGAGGCCGCATATCTATCGACTGACCACGACGGGATGGAACGTTTGGGAAGGATAATCCTGAAAAACATCCGGATAACAATCGATAAAGCTCCTTTTTATGTTACCAGGGTCAAGGCCGCCACAAGCCAGGGCAAAATGGTGGAGGCATTAGACATTGGTTTGGACTTTCTTGATGAATTAGGGGTTCATATTCCCCGCAATCCTTCCAAAACTCATATTTCGATTAATTCCTTTAAAACCAGGCTGGCACTCAGGGGCATAACCCCCAAAGATATCGCAAGGTTCCCTGACACAAAAGATCCCCGCTTGCAGGCAATATTGGCTATCATGGAAAACATATATGCATCTGCCCATTTCTGCGCGCCGAAAACGCTGGCTGTTATCGTTTATAAAGTCATCCGTATTCTGGTCAAAGAAAGGGTTTCGTACAGTGTCAGCAGAATCTTTTTCATGTTATACGGGGCTTTTTTCGGAGGGCATGAATACATAAGGGTGCCCGAGTTACTGGCAAATCGTCCCGATGCCAAGGAATCGGAGGTAATCGGTCTATTTCTGAACGCTTATTCCGTACTACACTGGAAAGAGCATCTCCGGGAAACATTCCCCCTTCTGATGCGAACTTACGCTGTCGGCCTGGAATTAGGAAATTTCGTATATGTTGGCTTTGCTGTGTTGAACCGTTTCCGGCACATGTTTATTGCAGGGGTTGAGTTTTCGGAAATGGAAAAGGATTTTGAAACATATGTGCCTGTTTTATTCAGATTGAAACAGGACAGATCAGCCATCGGATGTCTATTATTTCACCAGGCTGTTCTTAATCTTATGGGATCATCCGATGATCCCTGCATCATCTCAGGCAATGTCTATCGGGAAGAAGAAAAAATCTCATATCATGAGCTGGGCAAAGATTTAACCATATTGTTCACATTTTATTTCTTAAAAATGTTTCTTTGCTATCTTTTCGGCCGCAATGCCGAGGCAATGAAAAATTCTATAACAGCGGAAATTTGCATGGGAACCTTAGGTATCCAGGCCAATTCCGGCTCCTATTATTTTTACGACTCCCTTGTTCATTTGACGGGTATCGATCAATTATCGGATAAGGAACGCCGGGAATCGTTAAAGAGGGTTGACGGAAATCAAAAAAAGCTCAAAAAATGGGCGCATAATACACCCGTGAACTACAAACACAAGCACCTCCTTGTCAAGGCGGAACTTAGCAGGATCAAAGGCAGGATAAATGCTACCATGGATTATTATGATCAGGCGATAGCCAATGAATTGGCAGGCCGTTTTTATCTCGATCAGGAGAAGGAGAAGATAGCCTCTGTCTATCTGACCGATGCCCGTTACCTGTATCAGCGTTGGGGTGCCCTCGCTAAAGTCGGGGATATGGACAGAAAGTATCCCTGGTTGTCTTCGAAGGTTAGAATTTCATCCAAAGATAATTCGGAGGGCACAACAAATACAAGCACCACGGAAAGCGGCCTTGATACGGGGTCTATCCTGAAGGCCTCACGGGCATTATCGGAGGAGATAATTCTGGAAAGATTACTTTCTCAGTTAATGCGGATAGTTATGGAAAATGCCGGGGCGCAGCGAGGCTTTTTAGCGTTAAACAATAATGGAAGGCTTACGGTTGAGGCGCAGGGTTCGCTTGAATCTCAAGATGAGCCGGTCCTTAAATCCGCAGCCATTGACAGAGAGATAAAGCTTAGTGCGGCAGTGGTTCATTATGTAGAAAGGACAAAGGAGACCATCGTCTTGAATGATGCCGCAAATGAAGGTCCTTTTATCCAGGATGAATACATAAGACAGAACAAGTTACGTTCGGTCTTGTGTCTGCCGATAATGAACCAGTCTGTATTGACGGGAATTTTATATCTGGAAAACAACATAGCCGTTGGCGCCTTCACCCCTGGGCGGGTAAAGGTATTGGAGATGCTGGCCTCTCAGGCGGCAATTTCGATCGAAAATGCAAAGCTGTATTCGCAGTTGGGCGAGTCGGAGCGCAATTACCGGGGCTTATATGAAAACGCCCTGGAGGGCATTTTTCAATTTTCGATAGAAGGCAGAATGATAAGCTGCAATCCCTCCTTAGCCGGAATGATGGGCTTTAGTTCGCCCGAAGATTTGCTGAAACGGTCGATAAATGTCTTTGAGGTCGGCTTTGCCGATCCACAAGTCCTGGATGAAATGATGCGTATTCTTCTTGATCAGGGTCAGGTCGTTGGATTCGATATGCCAATGATCCGCAAGGACAGAAGGAAAATCTGGGTTGCCGTATCGGCGCGCACCGTCCGTAATGCAAACGGAGAGGTCGCCTATCTTGAAGGATCTCTTTTAGATGTGACCGAGAAGCGGGAAAAAGAGAATGAGCAAAGAAAGCGAGAGGCGGCGGAAGCAGCGAGCCAGGCCAAGGGAGAGTTCCTGGCCAGGATGAGCCATGAGATCCGGACCCCGATGAATGCGATCATCGGTTTTTCCGAGCTTTTGTCGAAGCTGGACATGACGGCCAAACAGCAAGACTACCTTTATAAGGTGATCTCCTCAGCAAAATCGCTGCTGGGAATCATAAATGACATCCTGGATTTCTCCAAGATAGAGGCAGGAAAGCTCAGAATCGAAACTGTCGAGTTCCGGCTGGATGAAATTATCAATACTATTCTCAACCTGTTTTCCCTATCAGCCTCAGAGAAAGGGATCAAACTGATCACCGATATTCCCCCTGATGTACCTTGCTTTGTCAAGGGAGATCCGCTGAGGCTGGGTCAGGTCCTGAGTAACCTCGTCAGCAATGCCGTAAAATTCACCGAACAGGGCTATGTCCTTTTGAAGGTGGAGCTACTACAGAAGAAAGCCGATTCCTGCCGGATCAGATTCATCGTTCGGGACACCGGCATCGGCATGACCCGGGAACAGGCAGAGACGATCTTTGAAGCCTTTGCACAAGCGGAAAATTCTGTTACCCGCCGCTATGGGGGCACCGGTCTTGGACTGACGATCTCCCGGCAACTGCTCAGACTTATGGGGAGCGAACTCGATGTGGAAAGCGAGCCCGGCAAGGGAACCGCCTTTGCTTTTACGCTTGAGGCAGGCTGTCGAACGGAAATGGAGGCAAGAAGAGAGAGCAAGGGGCTTGTTTCTTCCGGAGAAATATTGCCGGAGCTCATAAGCAAATTGAAAGGCACCCGTATCCTGCTGGTCGAAGATAATCTGCTGAACCAGGAAATTGCCTCCGAGATACTGAAAGAAGCCGGGATAATTGTAGAGACGGCCCTGACCGGCCGTGAGGCGCTGGAGAAATTAAGCGGCCGGGATTATGACTTGGTGCTGATGGACATCGAGATGCCTGTCATGGGAGGATACGAGGCGACAAGGCGGATCAGATCGGGTGGCAATGATGTCGCCTCTTTGCCGATCATCGCCATGACAGCCCATGCCATGGAGGGAGTCAGGGAAGAATGTATTGAAGCAGGCATGAACGATTATATATGCAAACCGATAGACCCCGAAGGCCTTTACACCATGATTTATCAATGGATAGATCCCCGTCGTGCAGAAGAAAAAATTAAGATATTGCCACCAGGGATCACAGGCGAAAAACATGAGGAATACTTCCCCGAAAGCCTCCCCGGCATCGACATGGCTGACGGTCTGAAACGCCTGATGGGTAAAAAGCCGCTCTACAGGAAAGCCCTGCTGAAATTTTTCAGACAATATTCGGCAGCACCGGAAGAGATAAGATCCGGACTGGAGCAGGGTAACTTTCACACCATCAGGATTCTGGCCCATAACATCAAGGGCACGGCGGCAATGCTTTCAGTAACAAAGGCCTTTGAAGCGGCTCGCGAACTGGAGGCGCTGGCAAAAAAAGGAGAAGCCTCGGCAGATTACCTGCCGTTGATATCGGCACTTGAGGACGCCCTGCAATCGGGAGCAGAAGCTGTAAAAATACTGGAACAGGGATGAAAAAAACAAATATGAAACCAAATTTCTTTTTTTCTTCGATGCGCAATAAATTTCTTTTGCTGACCATTGTTTTTACCTGGATTCCATTTCTGATCATCTGTTTCTTTTTGTACCGGCAAGCCTGCATATCTTTTGAAGAACGTATCATGGGCGATATGGAGAGCACTGCCCAATTACAGGCAACCCGTGTGAATAATCTTCTCGACAGCTATATAAGCGAT
>JBAZRS010000225.1:0-7954 GCA_041662825.1 Victivallales bacterium
CCGCACTGCGCCGAAAATGCCATGGGTCATCAGGATTGCCGGCACCTTGTGTGCCGCATCGGCAGCGTCGGGGGCGGCATAAACCGCATGGATCCGTATCGGTTCACCGCCGTAGATCAAGCTGGTGTAGCGGAATTCCTTCCAGTGCCAGCCGGTTTCCTGCTTCTGCTCAAGAATCTCTTCGTCGTATGGCAGATCCTTGGGCTCCGCGAAATACGCTTTTAGATCCGTCTCTGCCACGGATGCAGGCGTCGCCGGAAGCTCGGAGGCGGCCTGAGACAAGACACATGTCATAAACGTCAAGATTGAAGCCAAATTCAAAAACAAGGATGATATTTTCATTTTTATGCGCCTTCCGGACATTTTCAAATTCATGATGCTAATGTTTTTGCTTTACTTGTTGTCAACATATACCAAAATCATTTGTTTTCATTATCCCGCATTCCCAGTTCAGCGCATTGCGAAATCCGCATTTCAAAAAGTAGCTCGGGATACCATCCCGAGAACGATTCGCTGGGTTATACCCCGCGCTACATCATACAGGACACAGGCAAGATGCCTGTGCTACATTATTCTTAGCTGAGACGGCGAACCATATACCAAACAAATCGAGAACCAAAAGAAAAAGACACACGCTAAAGCCGTGAACACCAACTTGAAACACCAATACACAACTGAAGTTGTGAACTCCAACATTTTCGATTTTACGCACTCTAACGTTTTCTACTTTCTAAATTCTAATTTCTACTTTTCCACCCTGACATCTGACCACCGATAACTGATTACCGTCTTCCGTCCTACTCCACCGTCGCTTCCCCCCACTCCTTTGGCTCCAAGCGGCTCTCGTTCGGGATGTCGTCGACGACGTTCGCAGAGAAGCTGTTGTTGAAGAGGTAGGCGCGGCGGACCGCCTTGCCGACGCCCTTCGCGTTGCCAAAGATGTAGCCGAGATCCATCTTCAGCTTCTGTCCGGGCTTCAGATCCAGTCGCAGGGCGGCCAGCGGGATTGCGACTTTCGCACTGAATCCCTTGTCCTTTTTCTCTACCGTGAGCGCAATGTTGTCCAGGAACTTGATCTCGTCGAAGCTTTCCTTCCCTGTCGGCGAGTTAAACACTGTCGGTACGCCTTTGAAATCCTTGACCTTCGGGAAGTAGACCGTCGCGAATGGCTTGCCTTGGTATTGTGTAGCCAGCACTCGCACGGGCTCGCCGAGACTGTTTTCCAACTGGATATCCATGCAATTTCCGCCTTTGAATAGTAGTTTCGGATCGGGTACGGTGTTGATCAATTGTGTGTCAGAGTTGATCTCATATTCTACGTAGAGATTTTTGGCGTCGTGGGCCAGCTTCACCTTGAAGGCTCGACCGGCTTCAAGTTCCTTCTCCACCGTCTTCGCAGTTGCAATGTCCTTGCCGATCACGATCTGGTTAGCGGCGGCCATGGCCATGCGATATTCGCGCTGCGCAATTTCCGCTTTTCCAGCAAATTCGGGCGTATGCACATAATTGCCCCCGGGAATATCCTTGATGGTGTCAAGGCCTACGACTTCCCACACCCGGGCATCCTGGCCGCCACCGATGACGAAGTAGCGCTCCGGTTTGCCGTCCTCAATTTTCAGCTTCCCGAAATAGCCGCCTTGGCCTTCCGGCTGACCTTCGTCCTGACCGCGATCAAGCATCAGCCGTCCGTCCTTGAGCAGCGCGCCGACATAGACGCCGTCCGCCCGGAAAACATGGTTGGGGCCGAAATAGGTTTGGAAGACGAGGAAGTCACCGCCTTTGCCCATGCATTGTGTCATTCCCCAGAGGCGGCCGGGGCCGGTCACGCCCAGGTTCAACGCTTTCTGCCACTGCACAATATCGTTATAACTCCAGAGTATCTTGCCGTCCTTGCCGTAGCGGGCCAGCGAGAGCCCCTTGCTCGGTGTATAGCTGAAGATGCCGCCGTCGTCGGCTGGAACGGAACTGTAACCGACTGGCAGCGGATATTTCTCCGCCTTCGCCAGGTCGTATTTCGGAATGCCGTTGTCAACGCTCACAGGTTTGAGCAGGTAGTCGTTGCCGAGGAGCACGGAGAGATCGGGGAAGACGTAGGAGATGTTGAATCGTTCGAGTTTCGTGCCCTTCAGCGGGACAACCTCCTCCGGCTGGACACAGCAATCTCCATTCTGATCCTGCCAGAAATACTCGCCCTGCGGATATTTCGTGCGGTCGTCGTCCATGAAAGGAATGCCTGCCGGGCCGATGTAGGAGTTACCGACTTGGATCTTGCTCATGGCAGGTTTAAACAGTTCGCCGTCGCGGTAGAACAGTCCGGAGTAGTGGGCGTAGTTGTTTCCATACATGTACTGACGGTCGTTGGCCGCAGTGATGATCTTCGGACTCGCCGAATAGGAGCCCGTGCCTAAAGCGGGGATCATATCGGGAGAAGTCTTGCGCCAGACCGTGGTCTCAGGTGTCACTTTGTAGTTCTTCCAGTCGATCTTCCACAGCACGTTGTGAACGAGGATCTCGTCTGGATTCTTCGGGTTGATGTAGCCGTAGGCGAAGTAGTCGCATCCGCCGAAGAACTCCTTCTTGAACGAGCCTGTTTTCGTGTCCCAGACGCTGATGCGCTTTGGCGCGTCGGTGGTTTCCGCCATCCAGAGCTGGCCGGTCTTGTCCACCGTGATGCCGCCTGGCATGTAGATCCCGAGCTGGTCGTATTTCCCTTTGGCGGGACGTCCGCCCTCCTTGCCGATGCTGCGCAGGTATTTTCCGGTCGCATCGAAGACCGACACGTTCTGCAACTTGCCTCGGTTGGCGACGAAGATCAGCCCATCGGCAGAGACGGCGATGGACTGCGGGTCGTCGAGGTGATCGCCGACCAGCACGCTGTGCTGAGCGGCTGTTGGTTGCTGTCGGTTGCTGTCGATTGCTTTCGAGGCGTCGACCTCTGACCCCTGACACCTGACTACTTTCCCTGAGCTGATCACCAGCAATTTCCCGTCTGGCGCCACGGCCAGACGCTCGGGCGCAGGCACATCCATGGTGCCCAGCAAAGCACCGGTTTTCGGGTTGAAGCGGGCGACCAGGTTCCGGGCCTTGTAGCTGGCGAAGAGTTCCTTGCCGTCACAGGCCAGGCCGCTTACGGTGTTGCTCTTATCGTCGCCGCCCGGAGGAGCTGCGATTTCTCCTTTGCCGCCGAGTTGGATGGGACGCGATTCTTTGACGGTCATGAGCTGGATGGACGCACTTTTGGTGAAGCCGTGTCCGCCTGCGGAAAAAACTGTCACCCCGTCGGTGGCCAGATGGGTGGCGTCGTAGTTGCATCCCCATTGTTTTTTTCCGTTGAAATCGGTGCGGATCACACCCCAGCCATACTCGCTGCTATCCCAGGCCAGGAGTACGCCGTCATTGAAGGCGCAGACAGTTTGCGGACTGCCGTGGTCGGCACCCCAACCTCCCTTGCTGTCGCTGCTGGGATATGCGGGCTGCCCGGAGTTGTGTACAGAGAAGCGGTACTCAGCTTTGATCGGGGCGTGATAGATTCCGCGCCAGGTGTAGGTGCCGACGGGAAGCAGCTTGCCGTTGTCGTCGCAGCCGTCCCAGCGTTCGCTGTTTTTACCGCCCAGACGCGACTGTTGCGGCACCAGTATCCGCACATTCTCATTTTTTTCATTGAAGATCTGGATGGTGCATTCGCTGTCCTCGGGAAGTGTGTAGGTAAATTCAAGAGGGAGCGGCCGGTCCGGCGGGACACCGGCTTCGACAAGTTTTTTATCGACATTGCCTGTAGGCGAAAAGATCATCTTGCCCCAGCAGGCGGTGCTTTGGAAGGGAAATCCCGGTGCGCCCTGCACGTCATAGGCCCAGGCCGAACCGCCTGCGGTCATCTGGCCGTCGGGACGCGACCAGTTGAACTGGACCGTGCCGGCCACGATGTCGCCGCCCTTGAGAGGAGCTTTTGCGTTCAGCGTCTTCCACGGAATCCTGTATTCGAAGGAGTATCCGGTACCGTCAGCGCGTTTCAGATATTTTGCCTGAAACTGATCCTGCGGCACAAGCCCGCGCGGGGCGTTCTGCGGTTCTCGATAGGTCATTCCGAGCTGCATGGCCAATTGCGGCTCACCGGTTTCCGTGTAGTTCCACAGCGTCAGATGCACGATGTCGTTACGCTTCTCTGTCGAGTCGCCCTTTCCCTTGTATTTGAACGTGGTCTCGTCAAGGATCGGGTAGCCGACCTTGGGATCCGTGGTCAGCCGGAACTGGCATGAGTCGGCGTTCCAGCCCTGGCCGGGATCGGTGCGAGGGTCGCGCATGTTCATCATCGGACTGGGGTCGTTGATGTCTGCGGACAAGTACAGTGCATCCTGGTCATACATCAACGCGAACTTCGCACTCTGTGAAGCCCGAGTGGCCTGGATCACAAACATCTCCACTTGGCCGGAAAGATCCCAGTCGTTGAGTTTTCCGTCGATGAGCACCTTGCCCGGTGTCGGCACCGCGTATAGCTGTTTGTGCCGCCCACGGCCGTTGTCCTGGGCGCATACGGAACTGATAATAACCAATGAAACCACTGCGGTAAAAATCACACGCTTCCATTTTCCGACAATCATTCTCATACGCTGTTTCCTTTATGATTTGAACTTAAAATTTTCCAGAAGCTGGAAAAATTTATTTCCTATACGATTAAATTAGGCGGCCAAAGCGCCGCAACTTTAATAATCTGAACATCGAACATTGAATCCGCCGCGGCGGAAACTTCCAACTTCGAATGTATTCAATTTTAATTCGATGTTCGATGTTCAGTGTTGAATGTTGGATGTTCAACTCTTTGAAATTCCTTGGCGTTAAATTAGGCGGCCAGGAATGACCGCCCTACTCAATCAGCAGAAGCTTTACTATGCGCTGGTTTTTCATGTCTGCTACGATTGCGCGATTTCCTGCCAGATCAACTGAACCCGGCGAATCTAACTGATTCTCCGAGCTTCCCTCCTTGTCGGTTATGCCGAACTGCGCGCACGGTTTGAATGTTGACGCATCCACCAGCACAACGCGATGTCTGGCCGTATCGCTTACAAGGATTCTATTGCCGTCCGCAGACATGCGAAGCTTGGCGCCGAACTTCTTGTCAGGCGAATCGCCCCACTGCGAAAGTCGCAATTTTTCTTTTAAAGTGTCGCCTGACTCTTCAAGTTTGACAATTGATCCGCCATCCACGACAAGCAGGATGCCGTCGGCCAGCACGGCGATATCTCCCGGATCTGTGATTGTTTCTGCGGTCAAGGCCTTCCATTCCTTGCGCGGTGCCCAAAGTCTGGGTTCCATCTTGCTGCGCCAGATTTTTCTGGTTTCGCCTTCCGTGGAGAAGGCTATAGGATCCGGCACTGACTTGCTGTTGTCGACAGTAAACCCCCGGATCTGCTTGAAGGGCGTCACCATATCTTGGGAGCTCTGGGCGCTCTGCCGTCCGAATGCGGGACGCCCTACGACCGGGATCACTTTGTCTCCGGTGGTCATGGAACATAACCATTCGCCCCGCCAGGCGCCGGGCGAGGTGGCGGCGGTATGATTTGCAAAGGATGGTGCGGAATTCGCAGAATCTTCAAAGCGCCACCAGAGGCCGCCGGCATTCACCCAGCCGTCGGCATTTAACGAAATATTGCCGAGTTCGGGCAAAGAACCGTAACGTTTTTCAAGATTCAGTTTATGCGCATCATCGTCCCATGCCGCGAAATAAGAGTGTTCGGGAGAATGGTTTGATATTAGCAGGGGATCCATCGCAGCGGCCAATCCTCTGGGTGGAAGAAGTTTCAAGCTTTCCCGCACGTCGACAATTTGGCTCACATATGAAATGCGCATGTCCCAGCTTGCAACTTTGCCGGGGCTTGATTTTCCATCCAGATCAAAACGCGCCAGGAATCCATACCAGGCGGCATCCCATATTGCCCCGCCAGCATAGGACACGACACCGCGGAAAGCCGTAGGTTCCGCAGGAGTTTCCAAGCGTAGTCGCCGCCAGGTTTCCTTTCCGTCCCAAGCGAGCTTCACAATTTCACACGCATTCGGCTGATGCACGCTTCCGCCCACATATTTGCCGAAATAACCGCCTAGGTATAGGAATTCTCCGGTCTTGTCAATTGCGAGACCCGCAGGCCAGTGGCCGGGGATTTCAAGCATCCGTTCCCGTTTTTTGTTTTTCGGGTCAAATGCGGCGATGATGATTTTTTTCAACCCTTCTTTCTCTTCCGGGAAGGCATAGACAAGTTTTCCGTTGTGAGTGGTCGGGCAGATAATGCCGGTCTGGTGGGATTGGTATTCTGCGAATTCCGCAACAGCTTCAACGGTGTCTGCCCCGCTCAGAGGCAATGCGAAAAGCGCCACATCGGAACGGGTCTTCGGATTGGGTTTGGCCAAATGTCCGAAACTGTAAAGAACGCCGTCCAGAACCGCGAACGCCGTGGTGTCGATTCGGCTTCCCAAAGGCTGGAGAGGAAAGCGTTTCACCAGGCGTCCCTCGAAATCAAGGCAGTTGACGGCATCGCCTCCGCTCAGCCAGATACGCGCGTTCTTATCCAGATAAATCCCGCAGTTAAGACCGCTACCGTCACGCCCTTTCATTGCGGTGTTCACCCGCACCAATGTATCGCCGGAGATTCCGGAATTACCAAGAACGCCCGCAAATTCCAGATTCTGCGCGAACGCGGAAGAGGCGAATAGAAGACAGATCAAGGATAGCAGGTGCCGGGTATCAGGTGTCAGGAAAGCAAAGAGTGATGAAACCAGATTTGTTGGGCGGAAGTCTTTCCGCATATTTATTAAGCCAAGCAGACGCTTGGCGTTCCCGGGAACACCGAGCGTCTGCTCGGTATTATGAAGTTCCTGTGCGGAAGGACTTCCGACGAGAGCATCTAGTATTTTCAACGACCACGATCTTCGACTGACCTTTTCTGACCACTGATTACTGATTACTTTCTTCACACTCACTGCATCACCTCCGCCGTCGTCCATTTTGCCGGCGCCAGACGCGCCTCGCTCGGGACATCTTCAACAATGGCAGTATCCTTGTTCGAGTAGTAGGCGCGCAGGATTGTCCGGCCGCCGCCGTCCGTTGAAAACAGAACACCGACATCGCCGCGCGTCTTCAAGCCTGCAGCGGGAATGAAGCCGATATCGGCCAGTGGAACCGCAGCTTCCAGTTCATATCCGGTGTCGGTGCGCTGGATTGCGACTTTCGCATTTTCCAGTATCTGGACACGTTCGAAGACTTCGTTGCCCGTGGGGGAACTGAAGGTCTTCGGCATTTTAGGACCGTTGCTGATTGGCTGGTACAGCACGCATATCGGCTTATTGTCGATTACGCTTAACGAAAGGCGTGTATCGCCAGCCGCTGGTTTTTCACGTTTCGGATCCGCTTTTGCATCCGCGGCCAGCATGATGTCGCAGACATCGCCGCCTTTGAAAATCATCGCCGGATCGGTTGCAGCGTTTGTCATCGGCGAACGGTCATCCACCTTGAATGCCGCATACAGATATTTGTCATCGTATCCCATCAGGACTTTTGCGCCGCGTCCGGCCCCCGCATCAATTTTAATAGAGCGGTCAAAGTTCCAGTCTGCGATTTTCCCGTCGATTTCCACTTTCTTGATTTTAGCCATTTGGATAGGTTCGGCTGTTTTTGCCGACTTTGCATTCTTAGCTGACGCTATGGCGGCATTGCAGTCTGCCTGCGATATTGTCAACGAAGTCTCCTTAGTGCGAATGGACTCCAATCCAGTAACTTCCCATACCCGGGCGTCGATGTCGCCGCCGATCAGATAGAATTTCCCGTTCTGACGGTTGCGGAAAAAATTGCCTGTCATGTTCTCTATGAAAACCGTGTCGGGGCCGGCGCCGCCGCCGAGGCGGTTGTCCTGGCAGAATGAATGCACCCAGAGCCCGTCGGTCGAGAGCATGGAGTAGTCGCCGTAAT
>JBAZRS010000226.1:0-7933 GCA_041662825.1 Victivallales bacterium
CGATGAATCCGGACGGTATTTTCATATCCGCGAAAACCGGACTCGGGATTGACAGCCTGCTGGCCGCGATAGCGCATAAGACAAGGGACAGGTCCGAGGTGGTCAAACTCAGAATTCCGCCGGCGCGGCATGACGTAGTCTCACTTGCCTACAAGTACGGGAAAGTGCTCTCGTCGCTTTATCAGGAAGACGGGATACTCGACCTTGCAGTAAGCATCCCGAAGTCATACCGGAGGAATCTGGAGGAGTTCATAGTGGAATAGACGGCAGACGGCAGACAGCAGTAATCAGTGGTCAGTAATCGGTAATCTATTTTTTTGCATCCTTCAAGGTCTTGATGAAGCATTCGGGGCAGATACCGTGAGTGACTCCAGTCTTCTTGTCCTTATCGACCTCCCATTTGGACAGCTTATATATTCTGTTGCACCATGGGCATATGACGGGAATGGTCTTCATCTCCATCCCGTTGAGGCTCTCCCTCGAAATCCGCTGGGTCAATTCGCTTTTTTTGATTTTACCGTTATCCATGCCGCATATCCTTGTTTGGAGGCTGAGAAGATACTATATATACCATAAAAAGTCATTTTCACATGGAATATCCACAAAAGTCCGATAATTCCCAGTTTCCCGGAAACGGCTAAGTTATATCCGCTAAACTTTGTCGCGAGCTTTGTCCTGAGCTTTGTCGGAGAAGAATGCAAAAGGAAAAAGAGAATCGACGAAGTTCGCGACAAAGCTCACGACAAAGATTGATACTATAGATCCGCCGGTTAATCAGATTGCGTTAACTTGAAAGGATCCGAGAGCTCCAGACATGCAATATGATTATCCGCCGAACCAATAGTAAGAAACTGAGGGATTACATTTCCCGGAAACGGCGGATAATCGCGCAATTCCGCATTTCATTTGTTGACATCCCCGGATGGCGGCCTTTATTATGCGTAATCAGTTACGCAACCAAGGCGGGCGATTATGATACCACGGAAATTGAACATACGGCAGTTCGCGTTGAAGCTCGGAATTTCAACCGCCACCGTCTCCAGGGCTTTCGGCACGAAAGGGAGAATCAGCGACAAGACCAGGCTCATGATCAAGGCCAAGGCCGAAAAGATGGGATACAGGGCGAACTATCATGCCAGCAACCTGATAGGCAGGAGATCGCACACGGTCGCATTCTTCTATCCGCCACTGGTGAAAGGCGAACCGGATTACTTCATAACCGAAATCATGTTCGGCGTCAACAGCGAAAGTTCGCGGCAGAAAATGCCCCTGCAAATCCATTCCCTCTATCCGGATTCCATGGGCTTCTGCCGGGATGTGATTCTCAACGGCAGCATTTCCGGCATAATCGTGATTGAGGGTTCCCCCGAATCCTCCGGAATTGTGAAAACCGCAAAATCGGCAGGCCTTCCCTATGTGGTGATCGGAAACATATCGGGTGAAAGAGGGCACAGCGTCACATTCGACAAAGCCCGGGGAGCCATGCTCGCCGGAAAGCACTTCAGCGACTGCGGAAGGAAAAAACCGGCGTATGTCGGCGGCCTGTCCGACAGAAGGAAAAGGGACGGCTTCAAGGCCGGACTTGGCGGGCTTTCATCAGAACTCCTCATTGACAGAGGTGGCAGCACTTTCCTGGACGGGTACAACTCCTTTGGAAGAATCACGGGAACAGTTCCGGGCACGGATTGCGTGCTATGCGCGAACGACATCCTCGCCATAGGTTTCATCAAGGCGGCTCTGGCCGCCGACCGGAAAATTCCGGAGGACATTGCGGTCATCGGCTTCGACGACATACGGGTTTCGCAATATTTCTCCCCCGCCCTCACAAGCATCCGGCTTCACATGGACAGGATCGGTGAAAAATCGGTGCATCTCCTCCAGAGGGCCATGAACGGTGAGAAGCTTGCTGAGGGAGAGAAGGTCGACTGTGAACTTATCGTGAGGGATTCGGCGTGATTGATAAAGCAGGGCATTCAATAGCCGCAAATTTAAATTAATTTGAACATCGAACTCCCAACTTCGAATGAATTCAGTTTTAATTCGATGTTCGATGTTCAAAGTTGAATGTTGGATGTTAAATTGGAATTGCAGGCTGGAAAGCCTGTCTTACTCAGGAGATAATGAATGATAAATATGCTTAAAGTCAATCCTAAAATAAAAGCGCCCCTTGATCCGGGGTTCGTTCCCGCAGTCCTCTGGAACAGGGCGTTCAGGAAACTGGTCCGGGAATCCGGGGAAGCCCGGAAGATCATTATTTCCCTTGAACGCGCAAACGGTTCCGTATCCGTATTCGGGACGGACATCCTAGCAGACAGGCCGGAATATTCGGAGCTCAACCTCAGATACGTTGAAAGGCTGGTCAAATACCTGCTCTGGATGAAAGGCGGCTGGAAAATCACAATCGCCGGAAATGAGAGGCTCGCAGGTGAAATCGCAAAAATCTACTCCCCGTCCGGAAAAAGGAAATTCGATTATGAGATAATGGGCGAGAGGATGTACGGGAAGAGGATGGAAGTGGTATCCTGCGAAATCCGCAATTCCCCGGCCGAGAAGGAAACCGCCGTCTCACTGGGCGGGAATCTAGACGGATGCAGGATAGGTTTCGATCTCGGCGGCTCCGACAGGAAATGTGCGGCCGTCATCGACGGCGAAGTCGTCTTCACCGAGGAAATACCGTGGGATCCGTATTTCCAGAAAGACCCGCAATGGCACAGGGACGGAATAAACGATTCGCTCAAAAGGGCCGCCGCCCATCTTCCCAGAGTCGACGCAATAGGAGGAAGCGCCGCCGGCGACTACGTGGACAACCAGGTAAGGGTCGCATCGCTTTTCCGGGGTGTTTCAGAAGAGGATTTCAAAAAGCATGTCAGGAACATTTTCCTGGATCTCAGGCGGGAGTGGAATGACATCCCGTTCGTAGTAATCAACGACGGCGAAGTCACCGCCCTTGCCGGCTCGATGTCCATGAAGGCCAGCGCCGTCCTGGGCATATCCATGGGGACCAGCATGGCGGCAGGATATGTGACGCCGGCCGGGAATATAACGGACTGGCTCAACGAACTGGCGTTCGCCCCGGTCGACTACCGGGAGGACGCCCCGTCGGACGAGTGGTCGATGGATGGCGGCTGCGGCGTGCAGTATTTCTCGCAGCAGGCGGTGGCGAGGCTTGCGCCGTCCGCGAAGATCGCAGTTCCAGAAAAGATGCCGTTCGCCGAAATTCTCCTGGAAGTGCAGAATCTGATGGAAAAAGGCGATGAGCGCGCCGGGAAAATATACGACAGCATCGGAACCTATTTCGGCTACGCAGTCGCCCAGTATTCCGAAATGTACGAGATTAGGAACCTCCTCCTGCTGGGGCGGGTGAGTTCCGGCCCGGGCGGCGAAATCATAATTTCCAGGGCCGAAGAGGTCTTGAAAGCGGAGTTTCCGGAACTGGCGGACAAGATAAGGTTCAGGACTCCCGACGAAAAAATGAAAAGGCACGGCCAGGCCGTCGCCGCGGCAAGCCTGCCGAGGATCAAGTAAGAAAATTTTTCCGGGACGGAAAAATTAACAAGGAAAAGGTGGACAATGAAATTTAAAAGCAAGAAGGCGGATGTGTTCATTCCGGACGGGATATTAGAAAAAGAGGCGTTGAAGAGGACAACGCATCTCAGCATTGCGGCGCACCAGGATGACACTGAGATTTTCGCATACCACGGGATCGCCGAATGCTTCGGAAAAAAAGACAAATGGTTTTCCAGCGTCATCGTCACAGACGGCGCAGGCAGCCCGAGGGCCGGAATTTACAGGGACTATACCGACTTGCAGATGCAGGAGACGCGCAGGCTCGAACAAAGAAAAGCGGCGGCAGTCGGCGGCTATTCGGTCCAAATCCAGCTTGGCTATCCGAGTTCCGCCGTCAAGACGGCTCCGGCGGAGGATCTTGTCGACGACCTCCTTGCGATTCTCGCGGAAACGGAACCTGAGGTCGTCTATCTTCACAATCCGGCAGACAAACACGACACCCACGTCGCCAGCGTCCTGCGTTCAGTGGAGGCCCTGCGGCGTCTTCCCGAAAACAAGAGGCCGGACAAGGTCTTCGGCTGCGAAGTGTGGAGGGATCTCGACTGGCTGAATGATGATGAAAAGGCCGTACTTCCCGTCTCCGAACACAAGAATGTCGCAGCTGCGATTCTCGGGGTCTTCGATTCGCAGATAAGCGGGGGGAAACGCTATGACCTTGCGGCCGTCGGGCGCCGGCTGTCGAATGCGACATTCTTCGCCTCGCATGAGACCGACGAATGCGACGCGCTCACCTATGCGATCGACCTCACGCCCCTCGTCAGGAATCCCATGCTTTCTATTGCCGATTTCACTCTCGCCGCGATCGAACGTTTCAAGAACGACGTTAAGTCCCGGATCATTAAATTTTCGTAATAAAATTTTTGTGAAACAAAAATTTAAATAACCAAGGAGTAAAAAACATGAAGCCAACGCTTTTAGTCCTCGCGGCCGGGATAGGGAGCCGCTACGGCGGCCTCAAGCAGATTGACCCTGTCGGCCCGTCCGGGGAAATAATAATAGACTATTCCATCTACGACGCGATCCGGGCGGGTTTCGGAAAAGTCGTTTTTGTCATCCGCCGGGATATCGAGGAAACCTTCAGGGAATGCATAGGCAGCAGGTTTGAATCGAAGATCAGAACCGAATACGTCTTCCAGGAGCTCGACAGGCTTCCGCCAGGCTTCAAGGTGCCCGAAGGCCGGCAGAAGCCCTGGGGGACCGGGCATGCGATCCTGATGGCCAAGGATTCTGTGAAAGAGCCTTTCGCCGTGATCAACGCCGATGACTTCTACGGCCGCTGCGGCTATGAGCTGCTTGCAAAGGAGCTTTCAAACCCTGTACCCGGTCCGGTCGCCGAGTATTACATGGTCGGCTTCAAGCTCGAGAACACCCTTTCGGAATTCGGCTTCGTCGCCCGCGGTGTGTGCAAGACCGATTCGCGCGGCTACCTAGTCGATGTGGTGGAAAGGACGAAGATAGAGAAGATTGAAGGCGGCGCGAAATTCACCGACGAGGAAGGAAAGACCATAAAACTTGCCGGCAACGAAATTGTCTCAATGAACATGTGGGGATTCACAGCGTCGCTTTTCGACCATCTCGAAAAACATTTCGTCGAATTCCTCGGGAAAAACATCGGCAACCCAAAGGCTGAATTTTTCATTCCGACTGTCGTTGGCGATCTTGTAAAAACTGGAAAGGCAAAGGTGAAAGCGCTCGAGAGCAAGGATCAGTGGTTCGGCGTGACCTACCGCGATGACAAGCCGGTAGTCGTTGAAAACATCAGGAGACTTATCAGTTCCGGAGAGTATCCGGGGAAACTGTAGATCCAGGTGTCAGGTGTCAGGTGTCAGTGTTCAGGTGTCAGCGTTCAGAGAGGAAATGCGTCAGTCTTTATAATAGCATGTAACCGGACTGAGAAAAATTCAATTTGAGTAACTCGGGTCTATCTGACCCGAGGGTCGCGGGTCAAATAGACCCGCGTTACTTTTAACTGGCACTTAAATTATCGACATTAACGCATTACTCAGAAAAGAGCAACAAATAAAACATGTCTGGATTGACACCTGACACCTGACACCCGACACCTATATTAAATAAGTAAACATGGAGATATCAGTGAGTTCGGCAAAGGAATACAATCTCAGGCAAACATGCGGTAGTTTCAACATCGCGGGTGATTTTGTCAGCGCCAGCCCCTACGGCTCGGGACATATCAACGACACATTCGCGGCGGTTTTCAGCCAGGGGTGGACAAAAGTCAGGTATATACTGCAGAGGATCAATCACAACGTTTTCAGGAATCCTGTCGCCCTGATGGACAACATAGACAGGGTCACCTCGCATCTCCACACAAAGCTTTCATCCTCAGGAGACGCCTCCAGAAGGGCCCTCTCCCTTATCAAATCCCGAAACGGATTGCCATATCATTTGGATGCTGATGGAAACTGCTGGCGGACATATGTTTTTGTGGGAAACGCGAAAACCTACGATATAATAGAAACTCCGGAGCAGGCGTTTCAGGCGGCGAAGGCCTTCGGGGAATTCCAGAGGCTCCTCGTGGATCTTCCCGGCGGCAGACTCAGCGAAACAATACCGGACTTCCACAATACGCCGAAACGGTTCGAGGCTTTTGAAAGGGCCCTTTCTTCAGATTCCCTGAACCGTGCGAAATCCGCAGAAGCCGAGATTGAATTTGCAATAAGCCGTAAAAACGTCGCTGCAGTCCTCCTGAACCTCAGCAGGGAGGGGAAAATACCGGAGAGGATAACGCACAACGACACAAAACTCAACAATGTCCTGCTTGACGAGGAGACAGGCGAGGCCGCCTGCGTCATTGATCTTGACACCGTGATGCCCGGGCTTGCGCTCTACGACTTCGGGGACCTTGTCAGGACAAGCACCAGTCCGGCTGCGGAGGATGAAAAGGATCTGGGCAAAGTGAAAATGCAGATGCACATGTACAGGGCGCTGGCGGAAGGGTACCTGTCCACAGCAGGGGGCTTCCTGACGAAAACTGAAATTGAGAATCTCGCATTCAGCGGAAAACTCATAACGCTTGAGATTGGATTAAGGTTCCTGACGGATTATCTTTCCGGAGACACGTATTTCAAGGTTCACCGTGCCGGCCACAACCTCGACCGCTGCATGACCCAGTTCAAACTTGTGTCGCTGATTGAAGAGCAGGAAGAGGAGATGAAGGGGATTGCGGGGAAGTTCTAAAGTTCGAAAGTTCGAAAGTTCGAAAGTTCGAAAGTTCGGGAGTTCTAGAGTTCGGGAGTTCGGAAGTTCCAGGGGTCGGAGTAAGAAAATTTTTCCGCTCCGGAAAAATTAACAGGGAAAGGGGAATATGAAGATTCTAGTGACAGGCGGGGCCGGATTTATCGGCAGTCATATTGTTGAACACTTCCAGAACAGGGCGGACATCGTCGTTCTCGACAATTTCCGTTCCGGCAAGAAGAAAAACCTGAAGGGATTTGACCATAAGCTGATTGAGGGGAGCATACTTGACAGGAAGGCTGTCAAGGAGGCGGTCAAGGGGGTTGACTACATATTCCACATGGCGGCGGCGATAAGCGTTGTCGAGTCGATGGAGAAACCGGTAGAGTACGTGCGGGTGAATGCGGAAGGCACGCTTGTAGTGCTTGAGGAGGCCGCGGCCGCAGGCGTGAAAAAACTCTGCTTCAGCACGTCCGCCGCATGTTACGGAGAGAATCCGGAATCTCCGAAAGTCGAGACGATGACACCGGATCCGCTCAGTCCTTATGCGATAACAAAGCTCGACGGCGAATACTACTGCGCCATGTTTGCACGCGAAGGGAAATTGAATACCACATGCCTGAGATATTTCAACGTGTTCGGCCCGAGGCAGGATCCCAAAAGCGCATACGCCGCCGCAATTCCCATCTTCGTGTCCAGGGCGGTTAAAAACCAAGCGATTTCCATATACGGCGACGGCGAGCAGACGCGGGATTTCGTATACGTGAAAGACGTGGTCGCCGCGAATGCGTTCATGGCTGAGAACAGCCGCAGCGGCGTATTCAATGTCGCCTACGGGAGGGTGACAACCATAAAAGACCTTGTGAACCTCATCATTAAAATCACAGGTTCGGAATCGGCAGTAGAATACAAACCTGCGCGTCCCGGCGAAATAAAGCATTCGCTTGCGTCAATCGGGAAACTTCTCTCAACCGGCTTCAAGCCGACATCCGATTTCAACGCCGGGCTGAAAACGACCGTGGATTATTTCATGAAGCTTAATAATCCGAGCTGATTGCAAAATACAAGAAAATGTTATCGTGGGTATTTCTCTTGTTGGTGTTCACAACTTTAGTGTGTCTTCGTATTCAACAGGCTAGACACGCTAAAGCCGTGAACACCAACATAGGAA
>JBAZRS010000227.1:0-7920 GCA_041662825.1 Victivallales bacterium
TCATACGGGACATTGCCAAGTCCTTTTGCGGGTGGCCTGAAATCGAAGAACCATTCAATGCACGACCCCTCGACACCTGGCCAGCGTTTGAGCGGCCCCTTGTTTTTGTCACGCACATTTATCCTTGCGAAAAACCCCCTGTCATTGTATCCTGTTGCGACTTTTGCGGAAAGTTCATCAGGTCCTTTCCAGTAACGCTCCTCCTGCAGTGAGCTCAGTTCCGGCGGACGGCCGACCGCCACCTGTTCCGGCTTGTCGATCATCATCTCTCCGCCCTGGGGCTTCCATGATGCCATGTCTTTCAGTGAGAATTCATTTGGCAGTCTGGGTATTGTGAAATTAGGCCTGACATCTATTTCCACAGGAAAAACGAAAGGTGCGCCGTCGGGAAGCCTGGTTTCCGCCTCAAGCAGATGAATGCCCCTCGGCGTTCCTTGAGCAGGCAGGCATGCGGTTTCTACGGTCGTCCTCGCACCGGGATCGAGAGAGAATGAGATCTTCGCAGGTGTCGGTGTCATGCCTTTTGCACTGCTGAAATCCACGGAACCTGTCCATTTCGAATCAAAGCGGTTTACGAGTGTGAATTTAATCTTTGTCTCTCCGGATTTGCCGCCCGAACGTTCGAAACCTATCACCGGTGACGCCGAAAGCGACATGCCGGGTTTCTTCAGATGAAGGTAAACAGGCTTGTCATCCAGTTCAATCCTGTGCAGATAGTTGGGGCCACCTTTGGAAGTGAGTGTCTTTTCAACGCCGAACAAAGAGGCGACCCATATTTCAGGACAGGAAGTCTGGAGCATTGTCGTCCGCCGTCCGCCGCTTGACCATAGAACGGCCAGCTGTCCGCCGTCCGCCTTATTGAAGATAGTACCGACGATCCCATCCTGGTTGACAGGTGTTGACTTTTCTATGAGAGCGCCTTCCATCTGCGTCATGGCGACGGCGCAGGCGAGAGTGTAAAGGGAAGGAGTCATTGATCCGTCCTTGACCCTGGAGAAGATGCTGAAGCATTCGAATTCACCCTTGTTTTCAAACCAGGACTTGCCCTTTTCAATGACAGGATCCCATCCGAAGAAAAAGAAAGGGCTGGCGCCTGTGGAGAAATTGATGGTGATGTTCTGCACAATCGACTTTGCAGCGGTCCATTCATTCAGCGCGTAACTAGGCCAGCCGGTCGGCACCTGCAGCGGTTGAACGCCCTGTTTGATAAGTTCTGCGAGTCGTTCCGGACGGATGGGCTGGTCAAAGGTCTCCCTCGGTGCGGTGTAGACGCCTGTCTCGGAGTTCATCACCGGAAGCTCGCGTCCGCTGGCTGCAATTGCCTCTTTTGCCCTTTTCAACATCAGCGGAAGTCCCGATTCACCGGGAAGCATCGGGGTGGTATAAGTATGCCAGGACACGCCGTCAATATACTTGGCGTTGCCGGTGGCGAAAGCGTCCTTGATGTAATCCACAAACTGGCTTGTGCCGCAGATGCCGTATACTTTTGCGTGCGGATCTACTGCGTGTATCTCCTCTCCGGCAGCCCTCATGACTTCGGCGTGATCGGCCGCCGGTTTGCCACTGTATGAAATGGTGTTAGATTCATTGTCGAGCTCGTAGATGTCGACCTTGCCCTTGTATCGTTCCGCGAGTGCGTGGACGAACTGTCTGTAACGGGTGAAGTTAGGGCGTCCTCCGGCCTTGCCCCACGGGTAGGTTTTATTCATATAGGAGGCGTCGTATTCCTTTTCACGCATCCATGGAAAATGCGGAACCGATACGAGGCAGACAAAAACCTTGCGACCCTCTTTATAGGTAATGTTTATCCTGTGCTCCCAGCTCCATTCTTCGGGAGGAGTGTCGGGATTAAGTCCGAAATTTCCGTCCCAGTCCTTCACCCACATCGGACCGACAGTGTAACCCCAGTAGGCGTACTGGTGCCGCCAGTGGACCGGAAGCGCATCCGGCCATGAACCCATTGTGCTGACACCAAAGGAGTGAAAGCCGAACTTCGGCGGTCCGGCCGGTTCATCCCTTCTGGCGACGAACATGAAATTCCTCATGGCGTCCCTCTCAGGCATTTCGACGCCCTCTACTTTTGTTGAGAGATGGTAGATGTCGGTATCGAGTGTGTACGGGAACTCTAGCGGAACTTCTACAGATGAACCTGCGGGCACCGTTATTTCCTGTGACCACTCACCGGTATGGTTCCTAACTTCACTGGTCAGATTAAAATTGAGGACGACCTTCTTCTCAGCGGAAGACGCATTGCAAGCCTGTATCATGGGGCAGTCCCGCCTTGGAGCTTTCTGTGAAATCACCATGGCGTCGAAACCGTGGAGCCGCAGTGCAACGCTCTTGTTTGAACTGTCAGTCTCGGCTTTTGCGGCGTAGCCTTTTCCCCAGTCTAATTTGAAACTGCCTTCGCCGTCCAGCGCGAGTTCGTCAAGATGATAGACGTTAAGGGAGAGCCTTTTGGGGTTGAACGGAGCGGACAGTTTAAGGCTGGCGACTTTCTGGCCGTTATTTTCAAGGACCGCTTCGGCTGCGGTCCAGCGGAGAGTGAACGGAACCCATTCGCTTGCGGCCATTGCCGAGGAGTAAGAACTGGCGATTACTTTTTTGTCCGCGGTCAGAGTCAATCCGACTTTCCTGCCCTCTGAAGCTGGAGATATGACGACCGAGAGGGCTGTCTTGCTGTCTTCCAGGGAAAGAGGCGTTTTCACCGTGCGTCTGCGATTATCGCGCAGTGAAAATGAGGCGCTGCCGCCTTTGTTGAAACTTACAAAAGGCGCCAACTGGTATCTGAATTCAGTTTCCACCTCCATGCAATCGCCTTTTGCGCCTTTCGGCTCCGGCTGTACCGTAGGCATGCGGGGATTCGCCACATTGTCGGGATAAACAACGATTCCTTTTTCTAGCGCCGGAATCGAGCCGGCCTCCTCTTTTGCGGAAAGGCATCCTGCGAGGAGTGTCAAGCATATTGCTCTTAGGCACAGCGAAACCGACATCGGCATCATTTTCTTTGTCATGGTCATTAATTTCCCCTTAGATTAGGCGGCCAAAGCGCCGCAATTTTAATAATTTGAACATCGAACATCCAACTTCAAATGTATTCAATTTTAATTCGACCTGTCCCCCATAGCCCTGGTCGCCTTTGGCGCTGCCATAGGCAGGTAAACTTCTTAGCGACGGAGGATGTTTGATGTTCAGTGTTGGATATTCATTGAATTACAATGTGAACTCTCCGGGGAAGAAAGAATACCCCCGGATCTGGGCTTTGTCGTAAGCGTCGTCAACGATGTAGTTTACAATATAAATCTCGCCGTCGGAAAACTGCACCCATCCACTGTAGCCGAGGTCGCTTTTTGGGGAACGGTCAAAATCCAAAGGCATGATCCGCGTAGAGGCCTCGCCGCGGGTCCTTGCCACTGCGGAATCGCGGTCCGTCACCGCTGAAAAGAAATTCTGGGTCCAGGCGCCAAGCCAGCCTTTCCCGCCCTGGATAAAACGATATGTTATCATGATCCGCCCATCAAGAAGAAATCCGGACACGGGACGGTGGCAGCCGGGCAGGGGAAAGTTTATGACTTCACTCCAGGTTTCACCGCAGTCGTCCGAGATGGTCTTCATGCAGTCCCATCCCTGTCCTGAATTTTCACGCATGAACGCCACAAGTGCATTGTCGCCGACCGGGAGAATTGACACCTCGCAAAGATTGAGGCCTTTCTTCTTGCCGACGGTTATACGCTCACTCCAGGTTTTGCCGGCATCATCGGAATAACGCATGAACTGTGTGAGGAACCCGTCCTCTTCATAGTGTGCCCCGATGATCCACCGGCCGTTGTCAAGTTCCAGCAGCTTGTCGGGCACAATCCCGCGCAAGGGGGTCTCCAGCGCATTGCCCCAGGTATTTCCCTCGTCGTCTGAAAAATAAAGCAAAACAACAGATGCCGGCGCCGACTTCAGCTCTCCGGACCGGCGGGGAACCCTGTCAACCGCAATGCAAAGCCGGCCGTCCTTCATGGCTGTAATGCGCGCGCAGTTGTAGTAGTATTCCAGACCTTTGGTGCCTTCGGTGAGCGCTCTCTTGGCGCTCCAGGTGCGGCCACGGTCAGACGACTCAACTGTCACAATCCGTGTATAGTCACGGTTGCCGTGGTGTGTGCATTCGGAAAACACGCAGAGGAGCTTTCCGGAACGGGTCAGTGCAATATCAGGCCAGGCTTCGTAAATGGCAGGGTCGCAACTGACCTTGTGTTTTGTAATCATTTTTATACTTTCCTGTTGTTATTGTTAACCGATAAGTTCAAGCAATTTCACCTCTGTCAACTGGGCGCACAGCTCCTTTTCAACTGCCGGAGTCAGATTCGTCACCGGCTGCCGCGCTGGGCCGACATCGACTCCTGCGAGTTTCATCATCACCTTCTGAACCCCGAAACCGTAACGCGGCAGAAAACTGATAAGCGCTTGGCTCCGTTCCTGCCAATGCCGGGCTTCTGCCAGGTTTCCTTTCGCAAAAGCGTCAAGAATGCGCTGGTAGATGCGCGGGGCGAAATTATAGGTGCTGCCGACAGCCGCTTCAGCCCCAAGCGCCAGTCCGGCAAGCAGGATTTCATCCCGGCCGAACATGATTTGCGCGCGATTTCCGCAGAAGTCCACCGACCGTTGATAATCCATCAGATCCTCGTTCGTGAATTTCACTCCGGCGAAATTCGGAATTTCTTCAAGCAATAACGGCAGCATCTCGTAAACCCGGAAGTTGACACCGGTCAGGGACGGGATGTGATAGAAGTAGAACGGAAGCGGGGCACAGACGGCGGCGACAGTTTTCAGCGCCTCAACAAGGGCCCGGATATCGCCGGGACGGAAATAGAACGGCGCCAGTGTCGCAACCGCATCGGCGCCGTTGTCGCAGGCATGCCGTGCGAGATTCGCAGACTCGTCAACTGAGGCGGAACCGGCATGGACAATGATCGGCAGTTTCCCTTTTGCGCTTTTCAGGAATGCTTCGGCAAGGCGGATGCGCTCATCAAAGGAGAGGGCTGCAAATTCTCCGGTTGTACCGTTGACGAACAGCGCACTGAGCTTATGCTTTAGCGCGTGCGAGACTAGTTCCGGAACCTTGTCCAGGGCAATTGAACCGTCCGCCCTCATGGGTGTGAATGACGCCGCGACCAATCCTTTAAACTTCAACATCTTGGTAATCCTTTTAAATTATTAAGTCCGTTTTGAATAAAATATCTGCTGTTTTTCCGGAAAAACCGATGCTTTTGATAAGTTCCAGATGCGGGTAAAATTCTCCGACCTCGTAAAGATTGTGTGCGTCGCTGCCAAAGGCGATTTCAACTCCTCGTTCGATGCATGCGAGAAAGAATTCCGGGTCGGGGGTGTTTGTATGGAAGTTGACTTCCGCCGCAGTGCCGCTTTCCTTCAGCATCTCGGCTACGGGGATGTAGAGCTCCTTGGGCGGCGGGAGTTTCCTGCGGAGAAACACGCGGAAAGGGTGCGCCAGGATGTCGATGTCGGCAGAAAGGATGCTTCGGGTCTGATACATGAATTCGTCGGTGATCGCCGAGTTGTCTCCTGTTGCGGCTTCCATGTAATGGACTGCACCGATGCGGAGGTTAGCCCTCTTGAGGTCTTCTGCACGGACAACCGGTTTGCCGAGATAGTCGATGTCTATCTCCAGGCCGCGCATGAACTTCTGGCCGGAATACCTGTCGAGTTCGGAGAAGTATTCGTCAATCCGGGTCTCGGAATTGACTGCGGGAATGATATTGCGGTGATAAAGCCTGTTCCGGTAATCTTCAATGTTGAAATAAAGATGGGAGGAATGTTCGGAAAATGAAATCAGCTCGAGCTTGAACAGGGTGGCGAGTTCCAGGGCCTTCCCGACATCCATGTTCTCATTGCAGTAGGCGAAACGTGTATGGACATGGTAATCCGTCAAGTGAAGTTCCTCCGGCATGCATAGCGAATGGGTTTCAGTTCTGACAATCTTTCCGTCGCCGTCCAGGTCGAGTGTCAGGAAACGGAACGGAGATTCGCATAGAGCCGGAGCGGCAACGGCACTCAGGCCGTTTTGGTCAATGATCTGAAATCCCTTGTGGTAATGTCCGCTTAACGAAAGCTTGACTCCCGCAGCACGCATCGCTGTCACGAGTTCCGAACTGTTTTCGTAGTTGTAGGGGCAGTCGCAGGATTCAGCGGGGAAGAGCGGCACGTGCTGGAGCGAGACGACAGGACCGTTGTGGGATGTCGCCAGACGCTTCATGTGTGCGAGTTCCGCAGGATCTCGGCGCGCATTCCATCCTTCAGTCTGCGGGTCGTATGGAAATGGGATGAAACGGAATCTGCCGACATCAAGATATTCCGCAGGTTTGGGCATGACCTTGTAAAACGCATCCGGTGCAGGATCGTGGTTGCCCGGAATCACGATGACAGGCATATCCAGCAGCGCCAGGATGTTTTTCAGCTCCAGAAGCAAAGATGCGGCGTCCGGCGAGTCCGGTTCGTCAAGCAAGTCGCCGCCTATGAACACCAGATCCGGGCGGAGAAATCGTTTCAGCCTGCGGACTGCACGCAGCAGGAATATGTCAGCATATTTCCCCACCCTGCCGGCATCGGGACCGGACGGCTTTCTTGAAAAGTGCAAATCGGAAATGACGGCTATCTTCATGATGAGAATCCTGTGTGATTAATTTTTTCCGTCCGGAAAAAATTGTTTCAGCATACCAGAAGGTCGGGATTTGCCGGGCCGAAATGTTTCAGCATCACTATCGGATCAGTTTCGGACGGATTTGTTATCGTCACGCCTTTCTTCGCAGCCTCTTCGCTCACGAAGAATTCGTCGCTGGTAAGCTGTCCGTAGCGGATGAGGGCGGGGGTTTCAACCTTCCATTTATTCATGGTTCCGTGCCCCTGCATCATGATCATCCCGTATGCTGCGGCGTCTTTGATTACGACTTTGCATCCCGGGAGAAGAGTCAGTTCCTTCGCGCTGAACGCATCTGATTTATAGCAGATCCAGTTTTCGATGTATCCAGCTTTTTTCATCTCTGAAACAGGTTTCACCGGCTTGGGGCGCATGAAATGATTTTTTGCAAAATCGGGATCCACGTTCAGTTCCCAGTCGATTATGCTCATCAGGTAATCGAAGTCGCCCTTCTTATCCTTCGGCGTATCCTTCCAGAGAAGATCCTGGGGCACGACCTGATGGTTTGTGAGCGACTGGTACATCGCGTATACGTCGGAAGCCTTCTGCGGTTCGTATGTGCAAAGGCTGCCCGGCGCATGCAGGATGCCGGGCGGGACATCCCAGCCGGTGCCGGGTTCCAGACGGAACGCCTGGGAGATGTTTGTGATTTTGTTGTCGCCCTTCATGAAATTTACGAGACAGTCCTTCACCTCTTCTTTTGTGATGTGCGGCTGAAAGCCGAAGAAGGTGTATGGGAAATCACCTCCGTAGTTGTTCACCTGCGGTGGGAAGAAATACGCTTCAGGCTTTCCCATCTGACCGACCTTTGCGGCATGTTCATTGCGGTGGTGGATGTGGTGGGGCAGGGGGCCCTTGTTGTCGAAGAACTTCGAATACATCGGCCAGCACTTGTATTCCTTCCAGAGACGGTCTCCGATGAGCGAGCCTTTCAGTTCGGCCACCGCATCGCGGAGAGTGAGGCGTCTTTCCTTATCTCCGTCCTTCACGACAATGAAACTCAACCCTTCATCCGCCGCCGTAAGGGGGCCGTTGTCAGCGGGTGTGGTTGACGAAAACCAGCGTTCATCAATGCCGCCGCGTTCGCCGCCCAGCGCGTAGTAATCGTCCGGATGGAGTTTGATTCTGCGGCCCGGTATGCAGAATGAGCGCGGCACCCAGTTCGGTGCGAGTCTGACGATGCCGTTACCCTGATCGAGTGCGAGTTGCGCAAGCTGTTT
>JBAZRS010000228.1:0-5113 GCA_041662825.1 Victivallales bacterium
GGGTTCAGGAAAGCCGCTCCTCCGAGGAGGGGAACCGGCTCAGGCCCGATGTGCTTGTCAACCTTCCGCAGAACAAGCACCTTGTCATCGACGCAAAAGTGTCCCTTACCGCCTATGAATTGTACTGTTCCGCAGTCGACGAAAAGGAAAAGGGAATCCGCCTCTCAGAACATGTTTCATCGGTCAGGAAGCATATAAAAGAGCTGAGCGACAAGAATTATCAGGGCATTCCCGGACTTCAGTCTCCTGAATTCGTAATGATGTTCATGCCGATAGAGTCGGCCTGTGCAATCGCCCTTCACAACGACAAGTCGCTTTTCACGGAGGCGTTCGACAAAAACATTGTCATAGTCACCCCGATGACGCTTCTTGCGGCCCTCAAGATAATTTTCACCGTCTGGCGCTACGAGCGGCAGAATCAGAACGCCATGAGGATTGCCGAGGAGGCGGGACGGCTTTATGATAAGTTCGCCGGATTTTCACTGGACCTTGTCGAAATCGGCAGGAAAATAGATTCTCTGGGCAAGACGTATGAGGATGCGAAAAACAAGCTTTCCTCAGGAAAAGGCAACCTGATCTCCAGGGCTGAAAAATTAAAAGAGCTCGGTGCCAAGACTTCGAAGAACCTGCCTCCGGAACTGGTTTCGCTTTCCGAAGATGTGATTGAGGTGGGGCCGGGCAGGGAATAATCCATCTGTCAATCAGGCGACCCCGGATTTACTGTGATTATTGCGGGGCGTGATTTTATGGGCAGTGATTCCAGATTGAGCTCCGCATAGACGATGAATGTCTGGGGGTTGCCAATATCTTTCTTGATCACATCCTTTTTGAAATCAATGGTCTTTTCGACAATTGTTGAAGTGTTCCTGGTAAGTTCAAGTGTCATTCTTCTGGCGGGTTTTTTGACAGGCGGGGTAATGCAGACCCATTTGTCCTGCTCCGGAGGAGGCGTCCCTTCCTTCCACGGGGCGACAAAGAGTTTGATATTGTAATCGTCGAGCATCATCCATTCGTAAACAACGAGCTTCTTGTCGGAAAGATTGGTGAGCCTGAAAACCAGTACGGCCGGTTCGCTGATTTTGAACGTCCTTCTGGGCGAGACGCAGTCGAATTCGACATTGTAATCCTTTATTTTCGGGAAATGATCGACGTGTTTCACATATGCCATCTTGACATTGTCTTCTGATTTGCAGGAGGAAAAGAAGGCCGCCGAGGAGAATAGCAGCGCCGCAGCCATTGTCAGTCTTATTATTTTCATGCTGTTTTCCCTGTTATTTGATTCATGTTTATATGTTTTAGTTTTCAAGTTTCAGATCTCCCCTTAAGTCTGAAAACTCCCGAACTCCCGAACTCTAGAACTCCCGAACTCTAGAACTCTAGAACTCTAGAACTTCCCCCCATACTCCTTGAACTCGGAGATAATGCTGCCGCAGTTTTCGATTCCCGAACGCATCAGCGTTTCTCCGACAAGGACCGCGTTGAATCCGATATGGAAGAGATGCGCCGTGTCTTTCGGGCATTTAATGCCGCTTTCTGAAACGGCCGTAACATGCGGGGGAATCATGGATATCAGTTTTTCCGAGATATGCAGGCTGACTTCGAAGTTCCGGAGATTCCGGTTGTTCACGCCAACTATTTCCGCGCCCGCATGCAGCGATTTCAACAGTTCCTCCTCGTCATGGACTTCAACCAGGGGCTCCATGCCGAGACTGCGTCCCATTGCGATGAAATCCTGCATCTGGGAGTCGGAGAGTATTCCTGCAATGAGCAGAAACGAGTCGGCGCCGTACGCCCTGGCTTCGAATATCTGGGATGAGTCTATTATGAAATCCTTGCGGAGTATGGGGATGTTTTTCAGGGTTTTCCTCACCATGGGGATTATGGAGATGTCCCCTTTGAAGTATGTCTTGTCGGTAAGTACGCTTACGGCGTCGGCTCCGCCCTTGCGGTACGCCGAGGCGATTTTCAGCGGATCGAAGTTTTCTGATATTATTCCTGCGGAGGGCGAAGCTTTTTTTATTTCTGCGATTACCGAGGGCTTTTCTCCGGAAATGGCGTTTTTAAAGTCGAGGGGGGGCGGATTCCCGTTTATTTTTTCGCGGAAAAGTTTGACATCCCTCCGCGTGGAGACAACTTCATTTTTCTTGGTCTCGACTATATTCTGCAGGATGTCCGGTATTTTTGATGGCATTGTCGGTGTCTTTTTTTAACAGTTCCATGTCTCATGGGGTATGTGAAATACGAAATCCGAAGCACGAAATACGAAACAGATTCCAAATTCTACATTTTAAAATTTCAAACATGTTTTTTTGCTTTATCGTTTCGGGTTTCGATATTCGTATTTCGAGTTTGAATTGCGGGCGAAGCCCGCTTGGGAGATCTACCTGTTGGTCATTTTATCGCGGAAGACATAGATGATGATGAAGAGAATCCCCCCGACTTTGATTGGGATGCAATACGGATTGTTGTATATCTCCAGTACCGATATCTCCCTGTCCCAGATTTCCGCCACTTCAGTGCCCAGGAATCTTACCACTCCGACCACAACGTAGAGCACCCCCAGGTAGGCGATGCATATGAATATGGCGAATAGCAGTTTTGAAATATTGCCGGTCAGGGAGGCCTGTACATTCTGTGCCGGCGAGCGCATGTAAGTTGCGCCCAGTCTGCGACGTTTTATCATTTTATGAATTTATCCCCATCTTTTTCGGAATTAAAAAACAATGAATATGGAAACTTTCAATCTTCAAAGTATAGTTCTACTCCATAAAAAATCCAGTAATTTGCCAACAAAAATACTGAAACCCAAAGCCCGGAAGTGATATAATGCCAAAAAGAAAAGATATAAAGAAAATCATGCTGATAGGTTCAGGCCCGATTGTCATAGGACAGGCCTGTGAATTCGATTACTCTGGAACCCAGGCGTGCAAGGCCCTCAGGGAGGAGGGATACAAGGTGGTCCTTGTAAACAGCAATCCTGCGACGATAATGACGGATCCTGAGTTTGCCGACTGCACCTACATCGAGCCCCTCACCAGGGACTTCCTCCAGGAAATAATAAGAAGGGAGAGGCCCGACGCACTTCTCCCGACCATGGGCGGTCAGACCGCCCTGAACCTGGCCATGGAGCTTTCCGAGGCTGGAATCCTCAAAAGATATAATGTGGAAATGATAGGCGCGAACGCCGATGCCATCCGCAAGGCGGAGGACAGGTCTCTCTTCAAGAAGGCTATGGCGGAAATCGGCCTCGACATACCGAAAAGTTATTCGGCGCATACTATGGCCGAAGCGGTCAGGGATTTTGAGACCGTCGGGAAATTCCCGGTGATCATCAGACCCGGTTTCACCCTGGGCGGAACAGGCGGCGGAATAGCGTACGACTGGGACGAATTCAATACAATCGTCGAACGCGGACTCGCCGCAAGCCCCACCAGCGAGGTGCTCATCGAAGAATCCCTCCTCGGATGGAAGGAATTCGAACTTGAGGTGATGCGTGACAAGAAAGACAATGCCGTAATCGTATGCTCCATAGAAAATCTCGATCCGATGGGTGTGCACACCGGCGACAGCATAACCGTCGCCCCGGCGCAGACACTCACCGACAGGGAATATCAGATCATGCGCGACGCAAGTCTTGCCGTAATGCGTGCGATAGGTGTTGAAACCGGCGGTTCAAACGTCCAGTGGGCTGTTGACCCCAAAACCGGCCGCATGGTCATCATTGAGATGAATCCCCGTGTGTCCCGTTCCAGCGCCCTCGCATCAAAGGCCACCGGATTCCCGATTGCGAAGATCGCAGCGAAACGCGCAGTCGGCTACACGCTGGATGAAATCAAGAATGACATAACTTTGAAGACCCCCGCCTGTTTCGAGCCTACAATAGACTATGTAGTCACAAAGATACCGCGTTTCGCCTTTGAGAAGTTTCCGACTGCGGACAGCACCCTTACAACCCAGATGAAGTCGGTCGGGGAAACCATGAGCATCGGGAAGACCTTCAAGCAGTCCCTTCAGAAAGCCTACCGCTCCCTAGAGGTCGGAAGAGCCGGATTCGGGGCGGGGCCGAAGGATTTGAAACTTAACGGCGAATCTGATGAAACGGTTCATGCCCAGCTCAAAAGGCCTAACGACTCTCGGCTTTTCTATGTGCGAGAGGCGTTCAGGCGCGGATGGACTATTGAAAAGGTTAATGAAATCACCGGAATAGACAACTGGTTCCTCAGGCATATGCATGAACTCTCAATGTTCGAGGACGAAATCAGCTCTGCAGGCACCCTTGAGAAACTGAAGGACGATCCCTCTTTTTTCAGGCAGATCAAGGAATACGGTTATTCGGACAAGCAGATAGCCTATCTCCTCAAGTCAACAGAGGACGAGGTGAGGAAGGCGAGAAAACAGATCAAGCTTCTTCCGGTATACAGTCTTGTCGACACTTGCGCCGCGGAGTTTGATGCGTTCACACCGTATTTCTACTCCACCTACGGCGATGTTGATGAAACCAGGAAGACCGACAAGAAGAAAATCATGATTCTCGGCGGCGGCCCCAACAGGATAGGGCAGGGCATAGAATTCGACTACTGCTGCGTGCATGCCTCCTTCGCGCTCAGGAAAGCCGGTTTTGAGACCATAATGGTCAACAGCAATCCGGAAACAGTCAGTACCGATTACGATACGAGCGACAAACTTTATTTCGAGCCCCTCACAGTCGAAGACGTCCTGCACATCTACGAGAGGGAGAACTGCGACGGCGTAATTGTGCAGTTCGGCGGTCAGACTCCCCTGAACATTGCAAAGGAGCTTGAGAAGAACGGCGTAAAGATTATCGGAACCAGCCCTTCCAGCATCGAGGCCGCGGAAGACCGCGAGATCTTCCAGAAGCTCGTGAACAGGCTTGGCATAAGGCAGCCCGAAAACGGTATCGCCACAAATGCCGAACAGGCCGTGAAAATCGCGGAAAGAGTCGGCTATCCCGTTCTCGTGCGCCCTTCATTCGTCCTCGGCGGCCGGGCAATGGTGATAGTGTACAATGAAAAATGGCTCCGCAAATACATGGAGGAGGCTGTCGACATTTCCAATGAGAAGCCGATCCTGATTGACAGGTATCTTGAAAACG
>JBAZRS010000228.1:5123-7874 GCA_041662825.1 Victivallales bacterium
CCCTCGAGCTGGATGTCGACTGCATTTCCGACGGCGAAACGTCCGTCATAGGCGCAATCATGGAGCATATTGAACTCGCCGGAATTCATTCGGGCGACAGCGCCTGCACAATCCCCACGCTCACGCTCGAAACCAAGGTTCTGGACAAGATCCGCGAGCATACTTTCGCCCTCGCGAAAGAACTCAATGTCTGCGGGCTCATGAACATCCAGTATGCCGTCCAGAAAGGCGAAGTCTACATCCTTGAGGTGAATCCCCGCGCATCAAGGACGGTTCCTTTCGTGAGCAAGGCGATAGGTGTTCCACTTGCAAAACTCGCAGCCCTGGTGATGGTCGGCAAAAAGCTCAAGGACATCGGATTCACTAAGGAGATAATTCCAAAGCACTTCTCCGTGAAGGAGGCCGTATTCCCGTTCAAGCGCTTCCCCGGGATCGACATTGTCCTTTCCCCTGAAATGAAGTCCACCGGCGAAGTGATGGGCCTTGACTACAGCCCGGGCATGGCATATCTCAAATCCCAGATTGCCGCCGGCAACACCCTTCCTGTCAGCGGAAACGTCTTCATGAGCATCCGGGATGAGGATAAGGATGCCGCCGTCCCCCTCGCAAGGGAGCTTGTCAATCTGGGCTTTAAAATTTACGCCACAAGATCAACTTCCACAAAACTCATGGATAACGGAATCAACTCTTTCGCACTCTTCAAGGTGTCAGACGGAAGGCCGAATGCGATCGACCTTATCCACAGCCATGAGCTGAGCTGGATTATAAACACCCCTTCCTCGGGACCGGTTCCCAAGGTGGATGAAATCCAGATGCGCGCTGAAGCTACAATACGCGGAATACCCATAATCACGACAATTAACGGGATGAATGCCGCTATCGACGGGCTTAAGGCCCTGCGTGAGATGAAAACCATGGAGATATGCAGCATACAGGAATATCACAGGCATTCTGTGAAATTGAATGTGTGACCGGATACTGGAGAAGGCGTACGTTTAATATGTTATAAGGCGTTGAAGGCGTTGAAGGCGTTGAAGGCGTTGAAGGCGTTGAAGGCGTTGAAGGCTTTGAAGGCGTTGAAGGCGTTGAAGGCGTTGAAGGCGTTGAAGGCGTTGAACGATTTGAACGATTTGAACGATTGCCCGGCGACTGATAACTGATAACTGATAACTGATAACTGATAACTGATAACTGGCAACTTATAAATGGCAGTAAAGAGTGTAAAGACCAATATCCTGAAAAAACCGGGCATGAGGATTGGCCTGGTTGTTTCGACATTTATGGTTGTTCTCTGCGTGATGATTTTTGTTTTCTGGCTCGCCTCACGTTCGCTGTTTTCCCAAAACGGCCATTTTGCCATACGCCATGTTGATGTGAAGAGCAGCGGCTGGTGGAACGGCAAGGGCGCGGATGTGTCGAAACTACTCGAATTAAAGACGGGCTCGACAAATCTTTTCGCAGTCAACCTCAGGCAGATTTGCGAAAAACTTGCTGCCCAGCCGAGCATCGACAAGGTGACCGTGTCGCGTATTCTGCCGGATACCATCCAGATAAACATTATCGAGCGCATCCCCAGGGCTTTCCTCTACAATTCGAATTCGCAGTGGATTGTCGATTCCAACGGAATAGTGATGGAGTCGAAATCATGTGTTAACCTCAGAAAGAATCTTCCGGTCATCACGGGCTTCAAGGCTGACACATTCCCGCTGACTCCCGGACAGGATATGCCTCAGCTCAGGCAGGCCCTCGACCTGATCATGATTGTGGTGAAAAAATATCCTGAAATCAAAATCCTTAAGGTGAGCCTGAGCACCCCGAGGGAGATTCAGATGAGTTTCCTCACTACAAGCGCAGAAGTACCGCTCTGCGCCATTTTACCCAGATCTAAAATAGACGAGAAAATGACAGTGCTCAGGGATACGCTGAGACAGAGGAAGGCGACGAATAATCCGGCCATTACAATAGACCTGCGCTTTGAGGGGCAGGTCATACTCAAGCCCCCTGAAATTGAAGACTAATTCAACGTTGAGGATTTTCAAAACGGAGCGCCGGCACCCCTGCCGGCATACTTAGATAGAGTCTGCTCGAAAAGGTTTCCTGGAACAGCTCTTGCGAGCTTGACTACCAACTAATTAGCCTCAAAACCAATGTGTTTGTTTGTAGTTAACTCCGCAAGGGGGTTTTCCTATACCTTTTCGAGCAGGCTCTAGATAGAGAATCGACAAAGCTCACGACAAAGCTTGCGAGAATACCGATAGCATCCCCTGGATTGTTGGATTCATTCGCCCGTGGCGAATTGTTGGAATTGCATTTCCGGAACGCCGGCAACTTGCCGGCATGCAATCAGACAAGCTTCCTTGTCTGGAAGTAACACGGAGCATCCGCCATCGTTCAGATGCTATGGTGTGACAAGAGCTTCAGCGGTCCGCAGTTAGGACGCGGCAACAGCTTAAATTTGTTGTAGCCCTGGTCGCCTTTGGCGCCGCCGAAAGCAGGTAAACCACGGCACTCTCTGTTGCCGTGCTCATAGATTGCAGTTTGATTTCGGAGCTATGAGCTATGAGCTATGAGCTATGAGCTTATGCCCGGGCAGAGGAGACGAGGCGCAATCAATTGGCTTTGTCAGATGAGCCTACAAGAGCTTTGCTTATTGTAGGCATCAGCTCTTTCATGCTGAACGGCTTCTCGATGAAGGTCTCAAAGAATTTTGAATTGGGATCGTATACAATGCTTCCAGACATCCCGATGATG
>JBAZRS010000229.1:0-7411 GCA_041662825.1 Victivallales bacterium
TGAATAAGGGGGTCAGGGTGATCGAAGGGCATCCGTCCGATCTCCTGAGGGACAACATTGAAAAATATGTCATAGAAATACCCAACGGCAAAATGCCCGACGCCATCCGCAGTTCCATTGGCAGGGAAATAAGAATTGACGAGACTATCGAAATGACCAGGCTTTTCTCCAACGACATGGACAAGTTGAAGCATATTGCCGACATGCTGGACCAGAAGGAATATTATATGAGGCTGTCCAACCTGGAGGACATATTCCTGAAGACAACCGGAAGAAAACTGAACGAACAGCAATGAAATTGTCATCCAAAAGGATGACGGATGAATGGATGGGTGGATTGATGGATGAATGGGGTTACAATTAATAAAAGAGTGAATTTATTTTACGCATCCATCCAATCATCCACTAATCCATCCATCCGAAAAGTAGCTTATGCACAGACAGGTTCAATTATAAATAATAAAGGCTGAATGGAAAAGATGAAGTGCGTTCAAACATATCCTCCGCTTTACAAGAGACTGTACGGGGTCTGGTGCAGGCATTATGCCGTTTACACCAAGAACCTCTACAGCAACGCCTTCCCCCCGTTCATGGAGCCTCTTATTTTTCTTGCCGCCGTGGGGCTTGGAATCGGGAAATTCATTTCCGGCACGGTCGAAGGACTGCAGTATATTGAATTCCTGGCGACCGGACTGCTGATGACTTCCGCCATGTATACCAGTGCGTTCGAATGCAGTTACGGGACTTTCATAAGGCTCGAATTCGACAAGGTTTACGACGGCATGCTTGCCGCCCCCATCACTGCGGAAAACCTGATTGTCGGAGAAATAATCTGGGCGGGAACCAAGGGGCTCTTCTTTTCATTCGCCGTCCTTGTGGTCATGGCATCGTTCGGAGTCATATCATCTCCATATTCGGCTTTTACGCCGATCGTCGGGTTCGCAACCGGCATCATGTTCGCCGTGCTTTCGCTGCTGGTGACTTCGCACGTCAAAAACATTAACCATTTCAATTTTTACTTTACAGGTTTCCTTTCACCTATGTTCTTCTTTTCAGGCGTGATCTTTTCAATCGGGGATCTTCCCCGATACCTGAGGGTTGTTTCGGAGCTGTTGCCACTTACCCATACAGTCAGGATTGTGAGGTCGTGCTGCTCCGAGAATGTTTCTCCGATCATCATATGGGATTTTGCGTATGTCGCAATCTTTACGGTCATTGTCGGATGGCTCGCAATACGTCGGCTGAGAAAAAGGCTTGTCAACTGATTCACATGTAAATAAAAAAGGGATTTGCTTATGGAAAACAAAAAGATAGTCTTGAAGGATCCGGAAGCGTTGTTCAATGATTTCACCAAGGAGGATCCGTGGCGGATATTCAGGATAATGGCGGAATTCGTCGAATCATTTGAAACGATGAGCGCGCAGGGGCCGCTTATAACCGTTTTCGGTTCTGCACGTACCAAGCCCGGGCACAGGGAGTACCTGGAAGCTGAAAAAATGGGCCGGCTCCTTGCTGAAAACGGCTACGGTGTCATCACCGGAGGGGGGCCCGGAATCATGGAGGCGACGAACAAGGGTGCGCATTCTGCCGGCGGAAAATCCATAGGGCTCAATATAAAACTCCCCATGGAGCAGAATGCCAATCCGTTCCTGACAGCACAGGTTGATTTCCGTTATTTTTTCATAAGGAAAGTGAATTTCCTGAAATACGCCCTCGGCGTAGTGGTTTTTCCCGGCGGATACGGAACCCTTGATGAAATGATGGAGACTCTGACCTTGATTCAGACCAATAAAATCAACAGGATTCCGCTTGTGATTGTCGGCAAGAAGTTCTGGACGCCTCTTTTGGAATGGTTTGGGACCACTCTGGTCGATGATGAGAAAATAAATGCATTTGATTTGAATTACTTCAAGCTTGTTGATTCATCTGAAGAGGCGATGAACCATATTCTAGAGGTTCACAGGAAGGATGGACTGGTTCACACGGTGAAGAAGTAGAATGCGCTCTGCAGAGCTGGGATTCCCAGTTGATATTTTTTCAGGAAAACAAAGGATTAGTTTTCCTGAAAAAATATATACATCATATGCTGCCAACAATTTTGTTATCTCTGCGCCCGCTGCTGGGCTTTTGCGCGAAGTGCGGCGCGATACTGGGCGCCCATCGCCCTGTCAACTGGAGTTGTTGTTTCAATCCTCTTTTTAACGGCCTGAGGAGTCGGTCCCTGCCGTCTGCCGCCCGCGTTTCCCTGAGCAGCTGCTCCTCCAGGCGCTCCTCCGCCTCCGCCCTGGCCGAATCCGGGATTAGGACCGCCCGGATTGTTTGGGCGGTTTGCGAACCTTTCCGCCATCTTGTCCAGTTCGCTGTCGAGAAACGCTTCTCGTTTTTCAGGAGGAAGGGCGAAGTACTCCTTGGCCTTTTTATTCATGGTGACTTCAAACATCGACCTCATATTTTCCCGCAGATTCTTCTTTTCATCGTCGGTCATGCTTCTTGCAGAATAGAATATTTCCCTGGCTTTGTCCTGGTTGGCGAGATTTTCAAGGTATTTATTTTTAAGGTCCTCCGGAACTTTTGCGAATTTGTCTGAAGCCATGAGTTTTGCGATGTCCTCAGTCTTCTGTTTGCCGGGGTTTGGAAGGCAGGGTCTGTTAAAATACATGTAAGAGGCGAACGTTGTTGAACCGGCAAAGAGCACGGCAACGGCGGTGATCACATATTTCTTTTTCATCAACAGGGCTCCTTGTATTATTCTAAATCTCCGACATGCCAGTCGGCAAGTATGTAGTTCATGGCACCCGGGGCATTGGGCTTGCCGTGGAAGCATTCGTAATCATGCATGACAGGGGTCGAGGAGGGTTTGCTCCTCTTGTCCAGGCTTTTGCCGCTGACGTTCGGTTCGTAGGCGTAGCTGGAGCCTTCGACCAGAAAATAGCTGGCGCCGTTAGGTTCGGGATCGTGGAATTTTTTCCCGTCGTCAATAGGGCATTCAAATACGGCCCTGTTTTCGATTTCCTGGGAGAGGGCGTCAACTATCCTCGGCTTGGGACTTGCCGGAACAGCCGGAATCGAAGGCATGTATTCGGCTTCAGGCATAATGTCTTTTGAAGTTAAAAGATATCCCTGGAAGGCCAGGGATATCTGGTGAAGATTGCTTATGCATTTCGTGCTGTTGGCCTTCTGTTTAACCTTGGACAAGGCGGGAGAGAGGATGGCAGCGAGTATGCCGATTATCGCTATGACAACCAGAAGCTCAATGAGGGTGAATCCTTTGCGGGCAAAGGAGTTGCAAATTGTGATATTCAATTTGAGGACGACTGCAAATAACTGGCGGATGAAGGTGAGTTTTCCTGGCTTGGCCTGCATTGTTCATATTCCCTTTAATTGTTCCTCTTTTGGAGAAAACGCTAAAATATCGATTTTATTGCCCATGATCAATAAAGGGAACCTCTAAAAATTCGCATGTGGCGCGTTGCGGAAGATTTTTGAAAGCTCAAAAAGAATTTCTGAACGGAGGCGTATCGAGTAGATACGTCGACAGAAGAATATTCTTCTTTGAGCCAAAAAGATCCGCAACCCGAAGGGAGACAGATTCTTATGGATTCCGACCGCGTCGCAAATCCAGTCACAGCCCGCAACAGGGCTGCTCCCGGCGTTTGCTCCTTGTCAGCTCTCCATAATCTCCTGTCTCGCGCCATATGCCAATTTTTTGAGGTTCCCTAAATATTTGTTTCATCCGGTTTCAGGTGAAACAAAAATATTCAGTATAATGTTTGAGAAAGTAAGGTAGGGATGATACCTTATCCGCCCATTTTCAAATTGACGATTAACCGGTCAGCCATCAATAAATAAACCTGAAAATAAACATAGAAGGGGACTGAATATGGATTACAAAGTAAAAGACATCTCTCTTGCCGCGCTGGGAAGGAAGAAAATTGAAATCGCCGAGCATGAAATGCCCGGACTCATGGCAACACGCGAGAAATATTCCAGGAAAAAGCCCCTCAAGGGCAAACGCATCATGGGCAGTCTTCACATGACGATCGAAACCGCGGTCCTCATTGAGACCCTGGTGAAGCTCGGTGCAGACGTAAGATGGTGTTCTTGCAATATCTTCTCGACCCAGGACGAGGCTGCAGCCGCAATAGCTGAAGCTGGAATCCCCGTTTTCGCCTGGAAAGGCGAAACTCTTGAGGAATACTGGTGGTGTACTGAAAAAGCCCTGAATTTTCCGGGCGGAAAAGGACCGAACCTGATTGTCGACGACGGCGGTGACTCCACCCTTATGATCCACAGGGGCTATGAAGCCGAAAGCAATCCGGGGATACTCAATGCCAAAGCACACGGCGAAGATGAAAAACAACTTAATCTCCTCCTGAAAAAGATTCTCAAGGAAGAGCCGAAAAGATGGCATAATGTTGTCAGGGAGTGGCAAGGCGTATCCGAGGAGACGACCACCGGAGTTCACCGCCTCTACCAGATGTTCGAGCAGGGAAAGCTTCTGGTTCCGGCCATAAATGTCAATGATTCCGTGACGAAATCAAAATTTGACAACCTCTATGGATGCCGCGAATCGCTTGCCGACGGCATCAAGCGCGCGACCGATGTCATGATTGCCGGAAAAGTATGCTGTGTCTGCGGATACGGGGATGTGGGTAAAGGTTCATCCGAGTCGATGGGCAACTTCGGCGCAAGGGTCATCGTTACTGAAATCGACCCGATATGCGCGCTCCAGGCCGCCATGGCCGGATATCAGGTGGCGCCGATCGAAGATGCGCTTCCTGTCGCCGACATCTATGTAACCACCACAGGCAACAAGGACATCATCACCCTTGAGCACATGAAGAAGATGAAGGACCAGGCGATCGTATGCAACATCGGACATTTCGACAATGAGATTCAGATGGACAAGCTTGAGAAATGCCCCGGCGTGAAGAAGATAAACATCAAGCCTCAGGTTGACAAATACGTGTTCCCGGACGGGCACTGCATTTACATCCTTGCCGAAGGCCGTCTTGTGAACCTCGGCTGCGCCACAGGCCATCCCAGCTTTGTGATGAGCAATTCATTCACAAACCAGACGCTTGCCCAGATTGAGCTTGCCACAAACAAGAGCCTCAAACCCGGAGTCACCCGCCTGCCCAAGAAGCTTGACGAGGAAGTCGCACGTCTTCACCTTGAAAAGATAGGCGTGAAACTTACCAGGCTTTCAAAGGAACAGGCCGCATACATCGGAGTTCCAGTTGAAGGTCCGTACAAGCCCGAGCATTACAGGTACTAGGACGGGCTTCGCCCGCAACCAAAGCTCGAAATTCGAATATCGAAATCCGAAACGGTTTGAAAGTTGATGAAATCTCAAATGCTTCAATTATTGTTTTGAGAATTAAGATCTTCTTTGTTTCGAGCTTGTTTCGAATTTCGTGCTTCGAATTTCGGATTTTAGATTTTCATTTGGAATGATTTTAGAATAAATGAAAAAAAAGATAGTCATCCTGGGATCCACGGGTTCCATCGGCAGAAATGCCGTAAATGTTGTAAAACATCTCGCAGGCGAGTTTGATGTCGTCGGGCTGGCTGCGCACGGAAATATCGAGATGCTTGCGCGGCAGGCGATGGAATTGAAATGCAGACATGTCGCAGTTGCCGACGTTTCCCGCCTGGACGACCTGAAAAATCTTCTTCCTGCTAACTGCAAAATCCACGGAGGGCAGAGCGGAATGCTCGAAATCGTAACTTTGCCCGAAGCGGATCTTGTCCTCTGCGCAATTGTGGGGACGGGCGGTCTGGTTCCAGTCCTTGAAGCCATAAAGGCGGGCAAGGATATTGCCATCGCAAGCAAGGAGGTCCTTGTCATGGCCGGCGAGCTTGTCATGGGGGAGGTTTCAAGGCGTAAGGTGAAATTCCTGCCGGTTGACAGCGAGCACAGCGCCATTTTCCAGTGTCTCGAGGGGAAGAGGAAAGCTGATGTGTCAAGGATAATCCTGACCGCCAGCGGAGGCCCTTTCAGGGGAAGGGGAATCTGCGAACTTCGCAGCGCCACATATGAGTCCGCCCTTGCCCATCCGGTATGGGAGATGGGACCCAAGGTGACAATCGATTCGGCGACGCTGATGAACAAGGCGCTTGAGATAATCGAGGCGAGCTGGCTTTTCGATGTTCCGGCGGAAGACATTGATGTCGTGATACATCCCCAGTCGGTAATACATTCGATGGTTGAATTCATAGACGGGACGGTGCTCGCCCAGATGAGCGCCCCGGACATGCGCTTCCCCATACAGTATGCCCTGACCCATCCGGTGAAACACCGGGGACTCCTCAAACCGCTTGATTTTGCGAAACTCGCAGGGCTTACTTTTGAGAGGCCCGACAGGGAAAAATTCCCGTCTCTGGATTTCGCCTATGCGGCTCTGAAGGGCGGAGGCACCCTTCCGGCGGTCATGAATGCGGCGAACGAGATCGCGGTCGAACGCTTCAGGAAATCTGAAATACGCTTCACCGACATATGGGTAATCATTGAAAAGGTCATGTCTTCGCATGGGAAGCTTGACCGCCCGTCACTTGATGCTATTCTATCAGCCGACAAATGGGCGAGGACTGCCGCCGCTTCCGTAAAAGTGCGGAGACGGTGAGTTCAGGTAAAGGAATTTCAAAGTGGTCGGGTGTCTGGTGTCAGGTGTCAGAAAAGATTAAATTTTCTTCCTCTGAAACCTGAACACTGACACCAACTTGCGCCCCTTGGCCGCATAACTTAAGACAAAAGACAATAAACTGGAGAATCATTTCATGATTTGGACAATATTCCTATATGCCTGTGTGGCACTTTTCGTGGTGTTCTTTTTCGGATTCTGCATTTTCATCCATGAGTTCGGCCATTTCCTGGCCGCGAAATGGCGCGGGCTGCATGTAATCGCCTTCTCAATCGGTTTCAAGAAGATATGGGGTTACAAGTACAAGGGTGTCGACTACAGGATCGGCTGCATACCCTTTGGCGGATATGTCGATCTTCCGCAGATTGATTCCACCGGCCCGGCAAAGGATGAAGAGGGAAACCCCCTTCCGCCTGTAAAGCCCGTTGACCGGATTATAACCGCCTTTGCAGGGCCGTTTTTCAATATTCTCTTCGGTCTCTTCCTTGGCACTTTCCTCTGGATCCACGGCATTCCCCAGGACACGCCGAAACTCAAGTCCTTTGAAGTCGCATTTGTCGCCGAGGACAGTCCCGAGTTCAAGGCGGGATTAAGGAAAGGCGATTTTGTCCAGACGATCAACGGGAGCCATTTCTACGCCACATGGAATGATTTCATAAGGAAAATATTGTTTACGGTCGGGGATGTCGAACTTGGCGTCAAGCGCGGCGGCGACAGCCTTACAGTGAAATATATGCCGAAGGCGAACAAGCACGTGATGCCCGAGG
>JBAZRS010000229.1:7421-7834 GCA_041662825.1 Victivallales bacterium
AGGAAGGCCTGGCATATCCCTATTTCTTCCCGAAAATACCGGTTGTCGTGGTGCCTTTGCCGGGTTTGCCCGCTGAAAAGGCCGGGCTCAAGAAAGATGATGTCGTCCTGAAAATCAACGGCGTTGAACTGAGCGGACACGACGAGTTCTTCGAGAAAATAAACGAGTCTGCAGGCAAGCCTCTTGCTTTGACAGTGAGGAGGCAGGGTAAGATTTTTGATGTGGACAATATTGCCGCCATAGAGGAGCCGGCGACCGATTTTTACAGGATCGGCGTAAAGTACGATGCCAAACTCCCCATTTTGATCAATGAAGTCGTGCCTGGTTCAGCCGCCGAAAAGGGAGGTCTCCGTAAGGATGACGTCATTCAGAAGATCAACGGCAGGCCATTGACTAACCCTGAAAACTTTTTC
>JBAZRS010000230.1:0-7822 GCA_041662825.1 Victivallales bacterium
CTGCTCGCTTTCTTTTCAGCCTTGGCGATCCCTGATTTCCTGAGCACATCGACAGCTTTTTCCATGTCTCCGCCGGCGTCTACAAGGGCTTTGCGGCAGTCCATCATGCCGGCCCCGGTCTTTTCGAGGAGCTCCTTCACCTGTATTGCAGTTACTTCAGCCATGTTATATTAATCTCCTATATATATTTATTAAGCCTTTTTAGCGGCCGGTTTTTCCGCCTTCTTGGTCTCGGTTTTCTTTGCCTTCGGCTTTTCAGCCTTTTCAGCCTTTTCAGCTTTTGCAGGCTTTGCGGCTTCTTTTGCAGGAGCTGCTGCTTCTGCGGCCTTAGCCTTCACGGCTTTCGGCTCTTCCTTCACCGCGACAACCTCGGCAACTGCAGGAGCGGCTACTGGAGCGACTACTGGAGCGGCTTCAACTGGGGCAACTGCAACAACCGGAGCGGCTTCCTGTTTCTTCTCGGCGGCTTTCGGCGCCGGAGCTCTTCTGCCCTGACCGCCTTCATCTCTTCTTGGCCCGCCTTTTCTAGGCTCGCCCCTTCTCGGTGCGCGTTCTTTCCTCGGCGCGCTGTCCTTTCTCTCCTTGGCTTCAGCATCCCTTGCGGCTTTTGAAGCTTCGGCTGCGGCCTGTCTTTCGGCTGCAAACTTATTGTAGATTTCGAGGGCGTAGTTCACGCTTTCCGCCAGGACGTCGATGATAATCTTGATTGACCTGACCGCGTCGTCGTTTGCGACAATGGGATATTCCACGGCATCAATGTCAGCGTTTGTGTCGACAATTGCGACAACCGGTATTTTGAGTTTCCGAGCTTCCCTTACCGCGATTTCCTCTTTGCATATGTCAACCACTACAAGTACGGCCGGAAGTTTCTTCATTTTCACTATGCCGTCGAGATTATTGTGGAGTTTTCCGTTTTCCCTGGAAAGGGATGAGATTTCCTTCTTCTTCATTGTCGAAGCTTCCGGATTGGCGATGATCTTGTCGGCCTCAAGCATTCTGGCAACACTCTTCTGGATGGTCGTGTTGTTTGTGAGTGTGCCGCCCAGCCAGCGTTCCGTGACATGGAACATTCCGGTTTTTTCAGCGGCCTCTTTGACCACTTCCTGCGACTGCCTCTTGGTTCCTACAAACAGGACTTCGCCGCCGTCCATGACCCTTCTCTGGAGGAAATTGCTAGCCTCGGCGATCTGACGCATTGTCTTGGTGAGGTCAATGATGTAAATCCCGTTCTTTGCCCCGAAAACATAGTCCTTCATCTTGGGGTTCCAGCGTTTTGTCTGATGCCCGAAATGGACACCCGCTTCCATCAGATCCTTGATAGTAATCTTCTCCATAAATCAGCCTCCGACTTTCTTTAGTTCCGACATCTTTGCCTGGGTTTATTTTTAACCCGGAAGAATGCCTTGGTTAAATTATTCCCGGAAAGGCCTTAGCCCTTCTGCGGGTACGAAAAGGGGTGTATTATATCATTAAGGACACCAATAGCAAGCAGATATATCCGGTTTTTATCACAAAGCCGCTTGAAGATGCGGAATGTAAAATTATTGTAGGGGGCTGAACAATAATAAATGTCTTCTCTTGTGCGCTCGTAGCTCAACTGGATAGAGCGTCTGGCTACGGACCAGAAGGTTTGGGGTTCAAATCCCTACGGGCGCACCAATTCTTTTACCTTCAGTTATTTCAGAAATCATCAGAAAAAGCCTGTCGGCTGGCGCCGTCGGTGCTCATATTGTTTCTCCAAGCCGTAATACTTTTCCCGTAAAGCCTGGCCTGTCCGCCGCTTGAAGAGGCAGCGTAAATGGACATACCTTCTCTTGGTGACTGAACATCGTCCACTTGTTCAATCCAACCCTTTCCATTGCTATATGGAACCCATGAGGCGCTGCCATCGAGCCAGACGACATTGCCTCCGGCAGGAATGGCATTTTGCTTGTGGTTCGTGCTTTCAAACCCCCGAGACCACGTTACATCTGCGGAAGGAACATATTTCAAACTCAGGCGGTCATAAAACAAAGGCCATTGGAGCTTGTATCTTGACTCTGCGTGAAGAAGTTTGATTGTAGTGATGTTCACCCACGGTTCCGGTCCGCTAGCGACGGGATAATATGCAATATTACCGTTATATGTATAATCTCTGTTCGGTGTTGTGCCGCCATAAGTATAGGTGTTTGAAGGACATCTTAAAGCTTCTAAAAAAAACTTGTCGCCTTTGCAATTCATGTAGGTTTCAATAAACCTTGTTCCGGAAAGCACATCGCTCTCCCCGAATTTTCCGTCTCTGGCGGCTTTGTGGTTGGTGACATACGGCAAGTTATCTGCGAAATCATCCGCATAAACACTCAATCCAAGCCCCAACTGTTTCAGCTTTGAGGCGCACGAGATCCGCTTGCCCATCTCTTTGGCCTTAGACAATGCCGGCAGAAGCATTGCGGCAAGAATTGCAATAATAGCTATAACAACCAGCAATTCAATGAGTGTGAATTTAATCTTTTTCATCTTCTGAGTCCTCCTTTATGTTTCATTTTTTTAATACGAATATTTTCTTGAACACCAGATCCTCCCTAAATTCAAATTCACTTTAAACAGCTACAAATCCGGCTTGGCATCAATCTCCTTGAAAACTTCCATGCGGTGCTTATATGCCCCTGATGCGACAGCACCTTCAAGTAAAGGATCTGTCGTATCCATCATCCATCGGCGTAATTCACGTATCAACCCATCGCGTATTTTCAAATGGCCGGGGGAGTCTGCTAAATTTTGCCGCTCCAAAGGATCACTTTGAAGATCATACAGTTCAAATGGCGGATGATATTGATCCTTATATGGCACTTTCATTGCAAGCGAGGTTTCCACATAGGATTTTGCATTGTTGTCATAGTCAGGCGAAGTTTCCTGATATGGCGCATTTTCGAAATTGGCAATCAGCTTCCATTGTTCAGTCCGGATTGCCCGCATGGGATCATAGTACGTATGATACGTCTTTTCCGAGAAAACAGCTGTTCTATGTGTATAAGCCTCCCCAAAAATAAGACCCTTGAAGCTGGCGCCTTGGACTGCCGGGGAGATTTCAATTGAAAGCAAATCCAGTATTGTAGGAACAATATCTACGTTTGAAATCATTTGCGGATAAGTTTTCCCTCCGGTTATGCCGGGAATGTGCATTATCAGGGGAACCTCAATTCCAGGATCATACAAGGTCATCTTGGCATGTGGGAAAGCAATGCCATGATCTGCGGTGAACATGATTATGGAGTTGTTCATTAGACCGGCATCCCTGATTGACTTCATAATTCTTCCGATTGCAATGTCAACTGCGGCAATCGAAGCTTCCATGTCCGCAAGATCCTCCCTGATTTGCGGGATATCCGGAAGATAAGCCGGGACATTCATGCAGGCGGGATTCTTTATTTCAACACCTTCATGGGGGAATGGGCGGTGCGGTTCAAAAAAACCTATCTGCAGGTAGAAAGGCCGGTCTGAAAACGAATTGCTCTGTATTAAGTCGCATGCTGAATCGGCCACCCTTCCGCAGTTGCCGGTCTTGCCCATATGCATGAATCCGCATCTTTCAGGAGTCCTAGCCTCGTGTTGCAATCCTTCGAGATATGTCACATACCCGTTGTCTCCGAGAATCTGGGCGAGGTGTCGTTCTCCCGCATTCAAATCGCTCCCGAATCCTCCATGGGTCAATCCTATCACACCCGTCGAATGCGGGTAACGACCAGTCCAAAGTGCCGCCCGCGAAGGACTGCACTGGGGTGCTGTGCAAAAACAGTTGTCGAAACGGATGCTTGAATCAGAAAAGGCGTCAATGGACAGGGATCTCACATCCGAATGGCCGTAACACCCCAGCGTCCTTCCCAAGTCATGGCAGATTATGGAAATAAGATTATGTTTCACCGTCGTATCTTTCCCAGTTATTGTTCATTTAATTTAGCCCTATTCAAAACGGAATTTCCCCCATTCTTTCGGGAACAGCCAGCTTTCCTGTGGTTCATCATTGACGAGGTTTGTATTGGGGTTAGCCCAGTACATTCGCGCCGTATTCATGATTCCTGCCGTGTCTGATGCTATTACCCCGACATCCCCGGGCACTTCAAGACCAGATACAGGCTTCAGTGCGATGGTCTCCAATGGGATTGATGCTTCCAACACATATCCTTGATCTGTAAATCCCGTTGACACTACGGCGTTACGCAATACCTCGACGCGGTCAAAGTGTTTTACGCCAACAGGCGATGAATAATCATGTGCAAGGCCTGGGGCGGCTCCTGGTGCAACCGGCTGCATGAGCAAAGCGACCGGCTTGCCATCGGACTTTGCAAAAACAATTCGCAGATCACCCTGGACTGGTTGCCCGTCTTTCCGGGAGCCGTGCCTGTTTGAAACCTGAAAATCTACAGCATCCCCGGTCTTGAATAAACGGAATGGTTCCTTTCCGGAATTAAGCCAGGGAGACGGATCCGTAACGTCAAATAGTAAATAAAGGGAAGTGTCGTCATAAGAAAGACTGACATCGGCGGACAGTGGAGACCCTTCGCGTGAAATATGCATGGCTTTTACATCAGTCCAGTCATCGTTCCTCCCATCAATTACAGGTTTATTTTTAGTGCGGGTGATCTGATACAACTTCAGCTCCGCGGTTTTAGCGTTCTGCTTCACAGCACTGGCGACCTCTTTCGCATTCACCTCAAGTTTTATTCGGCTTAGCCGTTTGACGGAATCAAGGCCATTGACTTTTGCAATCATGACTCCTTCGCGGGCAAGAGATGTTGTAAGTCGGAAAGCCCCGTCCGGCTGTCTGCCAAACCAGCCGTTGAACGGTTCGCCTCCCAGTGAAAACATTTCCAAAGGCGTTTTGGCAAGTTCATCTTCGGTCAGAGGCATTGCCGATGAGGGCAGACGGCAATCCTGGAAGAGAGAACCGATGTATAAACCGTCAGTTGTGAAAAAGAAATCCTGCCCGAGATTGCCCCGGATCGCAAAAACACGTCCAACCTCGCTGTTCACATCTGCAACCCCCATGATTTTCAAGGGGCCGATGACAAGGCCGGGACGCGGCATTACTGCAAGATGAGAACCTGAGACACTCGGATACGGATTTGGATAGGACCATAAAATCTCCGTGCCTGCCGGAGATACGCCAAGTATGCCTGTACTGGCCTTCGGCATTCCCTTGGTGCTGAGGACAAGCAAGACTCCGTCTTCCAATACGGGAAAAAAATCCCCCCGTTCCTTCACAGCCATGGGGCGGACTCCGGAGGCTCCGAAAACAGGAGCGCCTTTTTGTGTGAAACGTATGGGACGATAATTTACAATGCCATCGAAATATAATGAAAGATCGCCGGCCGGACGAGTTCCCCATCCGGCCCTCAAAGCAGGAACTCCGGAAAAGAACTCGCATTCGTCAATGCTCACTCGACCATCTTCGTTCAGGTCATTCCAGAATACCACACCTGCCGATTCATGTCCTTCCAAGGAAAGCTGAGGAATTTGCCTGTGCAATTCATCAACTGTGGTAATTGCCGAAACAGGTTTCCATTCTTCTCCCCGCAACATGTAAAATGCGGCATACTTTGCATAATTCCCAAGATAAAAAAGATATTCACATTCAACGCCGCTGGCAGAACTGCGGACAAATACCGGATTATTATACCAGTGCCTCTCCCGCCAGAGAGGGAATGCCTCTGAACGCGAAGGATCAGGAACCCAAAGAATGCGTTTAACCTTGTATGAACGTTGATTCCGATCCAATTCCATTTCCATGGAACCTACATATCCCTTACCTGCATCAGATTCCCTGAGATAACTGCCGGTTCCGGCATAACCTGTTCCCCCGACATAGTCACGCATAAGCTCTCTGGTCTGGCTCCAGACAGAAACCCGTCGGGGATTCTCCGAAAATTCGGGAGCCCATATCATTCCGTTCCCGTCTATTGCAAGGGACTGTACATTCATAATGCCTTTCGGATCATATAATCCCCGCAAAGGCCTTCCCCCTTTGTTACCCACAGAATAAGCGAGTTTACCATCAGATGAAAATGCTTTTATGCACTTGTCGTTTCCATTATCGTATGTAAGGAAATTCCCGTCACGATCCACTGTCAGACCGCTTGCAGATTCAAGTCCCGGTGTATTGAGTGTTGTTTTTTCGGAGCCGTCGTCAAGCGGTTTCAACTTTATGATATGGTCCTTGAGTGCCACATACAGAAAACCTTCAGGAGCATATGCAATACCCGTGATTTGGCCTTCCAGTCTTATGCCTCCTTTTGATACAGCAGACGCTGCGTCAAGAAATCCTATGTGGCTCACAGGAATTTTTCCCATCTCCTGATTCAAAGCGATGGCAATCTGTTTTCCTTGGACAGTCATGCCCGCCACGGAACCTTTCGCACCATCACCGATTATTTGGGTCAATTTCAATTCAAAAGGGCGGGCTGTCCCGTTTTCAATAAATGGTTGACACGATCCATTGTCCGCGGCATACCGGTAAATGGCTGCGTTATCCGCATCTGGACGACTGACCGCATACACGTATTTCCCGTCTGCGGCAAGTGCGGATGCTCCTCTGCGTTCACCCCAAAGTTTTAAACCTTTTGAATTAATTCCTATCAGTCCGGAGCCTCCTTCCGACACGCCCCAGGCTAGAAATGTCCGCTCTCCCCCGGCAGCAACCAGTTTCGGATTGGCATGATCTGAACCCCAGGCGGAGGATGATTCAGAAGTCTGCCATGGAGGTGTGCCGGGATTGTAATACGTCAAGTCATATTCAGCCCGCAAGCCCTCGTGGTAAAGCCCGCGAACAATATACGGACCGGCAGCAACAGCTTTGCCTTCGTCGTCAAGTCCATCCCATTGAACCTCGACAAGGAGTTTACCTTCCTTTTCAGACAGAAGATAATCGGCTGGTGAAATGTCTCCCCCTAAATTTCTTACGCGCCTGCCCTTTTGATCTTCAATGACCAGCGTAAACCTTTTTACATTTGACGGCAATTCCAGCCGTATCGGGATATGCCCGACAAGACGTGAATTTTCTTCAATATAGTTTCTGACTGGGATTTTCCCCTGACCAAGTAAACGGGCATCACCCCATATTTCCTTGGAACTCCAGAAGAACTCGCGTTTTGTTTTTCCCGGCTGGAGATTGTCCGAATAACGGTGTACCGGCATTTTCGTGCCGGACGGATCTCCCCAAGTTAGTTCCAGCCCCAGTTGAAAAGTCATGCCCGGCTCGATTTTCGGGGGAGATGCATAAAGAATCTTCCAGGGGATTTTTATTTCCTGTACAAACCTGAGACGATTATCGTCCTGGCGGTATGCCATCTGAACTCCCCGTCCGACTTCAGTTCCGTTGGAAGATGCCGTAAGCACGGCAACATCCTGGCCGTTCCTCCAGTTTTGAGGATCCTTCCATTTGGAAATATGCATGACAGGCATTTGCTTCGGAGTGAAATACCATGTTGTCAGCCACAGGACTTGATCCGTCTTAACCCGCAATTGCATGGCGTCAGACTTCCATCCTTCGTTGGGATTGAAATCCGGATCAATATTGTTCTGCATCGGTGTCGGATCATGCCAACGTGCTGCAATATATAATGCGTCCGCATCCCACATTGACGATATCTCAACGGAAAAACTGTCCCTGACAGCTATGTCTGCAAACACCCATATGCGGCCGCTAAGATCCCAATCATCAACTCTTCCGTCGACAGTTACGGCTCCAGGGGCAGGAAGAACCGATATCCCCTCGTTTTGGCTTTGCCTCCCAAGCATATTGGATTGGGGAGCACATATGGCACAAGGAATTTGGAACCCCGCAAAC
>JBAZRS010000231.1:0-7811 GCA_041662825.1 Victivallales bacterium
GTGAGCGCGGTCACCAACAATTCCACCGGCGTATCCCCTTTCTCAATATTCACTGCAATACGAGGGAGCGGGCGAGACGGTCACGACTTTATCGGGGCGGCGATAGATGCCGGTGCGAAAGCAGTGATTCACAGCAGTGATCTTCCCTCATTCCGCAGCGGGATAAACTATATAAAAGTTTCGGATCCATATTCGGCGTATGCACGGCTGGTCGAATGCTATTATGATTTTCCGGCGAGGAAACTCAAGATAATCGGAGTCACCGGCACGAACGGCAAAACAAGCAGTGTCTATCTTCTGAATTCAGTCCTCGGCGCAGCGGGGCTAAAATGCGGCGTGATAACAACAGTGTGCTATGAGTGGCCCGGGTATTCCAGGCCGGCCGAAAGGACGACTCCCGAAGCCTCTGAAATCCAGAAGCTCTTTTCGGACATGCTGGCGGACTGCTGTTCACACGCCATCATGGAGGCTTCAAGCCACGCCCTCCACCAGAACCGTACCGGAACTGCGAAATTCGCAGCCGCCATCTTTACAAATCTCACCGGCGACCATCTCGACTACCACAAGGACATGGCATCGTATTTCAATGCAAAAAAGGGGCTTTTTGAAAAGCATCTTGATCCCAACGGCACCGCGGTGATAAACATTGACGATCCATACGGGCAGAGCCTTGCGGGGAGCTTGAAAAACGTAAACTGCGTCACATTCGGCAAAGAAGCCGGCAGCAACGCCGTAATCAAAATATCGGGGATATCCGCCCGCGGGACAGAGTTTGAGCTCCGACTGAAGGACTGCTGTTTTAAAATCTCATCTCCGCTGATCGGAGAACATAACGCCTATAACATATCAGGGGTCGCCCTTCTGGCCTACAGTCTCGGAATTTCACCCGACATCATACAGTCGGCCCTCAGTCAGCCGATAAACATACCGGGCAGGCTCGAGGCTTTCCATACAGACGGCGGAGTAAGTGTCTTTGTCGACTATGCCCACTCGGATGACGCCCTGATGAGGGTGCTGGAGTCGCTGAACAGGCTCAAGGAGAAGCGGATCATCTGCGTGTTCGGATGCGGTGGCGACAGGGACAGGACAAAACGCCCCAGGATGGGTGCGATATCCGCTAATTTCGCAGACAGGACAATCATCACAAGCGATAATCCGCGCACGGAAAATCCCCTGGCCATCATCGAGGAGATCAAGTATGGAATTCCGAAAACCGCCAACTTCGCGGTTGTTCCGGACAGGCGAGAGGCAATTAAGCAGGCGATAAGCGAGGCGGAGTCCGGAGACATAGTCCTCATCGCGGGAAAAGGGCATGAGGACTATCAGGAAATAAACGGGATAAAATATCCTTTTGACGATCGCGAGGAAGTGAGGAAGTTCATTAAATAACTTGAGGGGAACGTCTGCTGGAGGGCGACGCTTGTCGGAGCCGAGTTATGAAAGAACAGTTTTGACAAGCAAAACCCTCTACGTCCGGAACGGGCGAAAAATCAGAGGGACACGATTTTGTAATTGGCCAAAAAAATGGAGGGCGATGCTTGTCAGAGCCGGAATCCAGAAGAATGGTTTTGACAAGCAAAACCCTCCAGAAATTTGAAATTCATTGAAAACATGGAAGATATAAACCAATTTGTCAGTCGTACCCATCCGGTTCATTGTCCTCCTGTTGAAAAATTCAACCGCTCTGTTATTGTATTTTTGACCGTCTGCTCAAAAGATCGGAAAAATATCTTCGCGCATAAAGATGTTCAAAGCATCATTAGTGAGGCATGGTCTATAAACAAAGAATGGATTGTTGGACGTTATGTTCTTATGCCGGATCATATCCATCTTTTCTGTGCACCGTCCGGATTGTTTCCAGATTCACTGAAGAAATGGACTAAAAAATGGAAATCTTATGTTTCGAGGAAATGGCCACGTCCGGAAGAGCATCCAATATGGCAAAACGACTTCTGGGATACTCAGTTAAGAAGCGGAGAGTCATATCAGGAAAAATGGGCATATGTAAAAGAAAACCCTGTGAGAGGGAAATTGTGTGAAAAATCAGATGAATGGCCTTATCAAGGAATGTTAAACAAATTGAACTGGTACGACTAAGATTAGTAAATTTAAATAATTGGAGGGCGATGCTTGTCAGAGCCGGAATTCAGAAGAACGGTTTTGACAAGCAAAACCCTCCAGAAATCAAGAGAACAAATGTGGCAAATGCCCTAAAGTGATTAAAATATTTTCTATTGGATACAAAATTAAATAATCAGGAAAACTCAATGACAAAAAATTTATTCACATATAACGAGATGGAAAAGTTAAGCGGCGGTAAGTGGTCCGGGGACGTCAATCCCAGCGCCGGGATTGATTTCATCTCCACGGACAGCCGCAAGGACTGCCGCAATTCTATTTTCTTCGCGCTTAAAGGCGAAAACTTTGATGCACATGACTGTCTTGGCGCCGCTGCTGCAAGCGGCGCCGCCGCTTTCTGCCTTTCAAAAAGGAGGATGAAGGGGCTTGAAATTCCACCCAAGATCCCGGTACTTATTGTGAAAGACACCCTTGAGGCCTACCAGAAGCTTGCACGTCAGCACAGGAAAAAGCTTGACTTGAAATTAATTGCGCTGACCGGCAGCAGCGGCAAGACGAGTACGAAGGAAATACTCAAGGCTATACTGGTCTACGCATTTGGGAAAGACAAGGTTTATGCAACGTTGGGCAATACGAACAATCATTTCGGCGTCCCTCAGAATCTTCTCGGCCTTACTGAAACTCATAAATACGCGATAATAGAAATGGGCTCGAATCATCCCGGCGAAATCGAAGTCCTGAGCGGAATCGCCGAACCGGACATGGGGATTGTTGTCTCCATAGGAAACGCCCATATAGAATTTTTCGGCAGCCTTGACGGTGTTGCAAAAGAGAAGTCTGCGATATTCGCAAAAATGAATAAATCCGGAACCGCCGTGATTCCGGCGGAGGGATCCGGGAGCCGGACACTTGACACGGCGACCGCAAAATTCAAGACATTGCGTTTCGGAAACGAGAAAGCCGCCAATGCTGATCTTGCGGTAAAATATCTGGGTGGAGACATGACAGGCGGGAGTTTTGAACTTCATTGGAAAAAGTGCGGACTTCGCAAAACTGTGAAATGGCAGTTGCCGGGAAAGCACCAGGCGGTCAATGCCGGCGGGGCGGTCCTTGCAGCAAACGCTCTCGGAGTCTCGCCCGAGCTTGCAGCTGAAGCCCTGAATAACGGAGTGGAAATTCCCGGAATGCGCATGCGCATTCAGGTAAAGGACGGGATAACCTGGATTAATGACGCATATAATGCAAACCCGGACAGCATGAAGGCCGGCATTGAATGGCTTGCCGAAGCGGTCGCCGCCAATACTTCAAAAGAGTCCAGAATATTTGTCATCCTGGGGGATATGCTTGAAATGGGGGATAAGGGACCGTCCGCACATAATGAAATACTTAAATCAGCTGCAGAACTCATACCCGGCTGCATGTTGATAGCCGTAGGTCCGCTGATGAGCGGGGCGGCAAAAGATATAGGCGTCAATACGGATATTTCCCTGCGCGATTTCCCGAATTCGGAAGAGGCGGCAAAATATGTAAAAGCCAAAATAAGGCGGAACGATGTGATCTTCCTGAAGGGTTCCCGCGGAATGAAGCTGGAAAAAGTGGAAAATATGGTCTAAATTGCATTCATCATGACCATAGTAATCATATATCTCCTTTTAACTGTTCTCCTGCTGCTTTTAAACGCTTTTTTCGTGCTGGCGGAATTCGCCGCGGTCAAGGCTCGCCCCACCCATATGGAGGCGCTTGCCGCCAAGGGTGACCTCCGCGCCAAAATGATGCAGCACATACACTCGAAACTGGATCAGTATCTTTCCGTCTGCCAGGTCGGAATAACTCTGGCAAGCATCGGCCTCGGTTTCGTCGGTGAACCGGGTTTCGCAAAAATCATATCTTACCTCATGTTCAAAACAGGTCTTGGCGACGGGAATGCCAACGCTACGGTACACGGATTGGCCATTTCCATTTCCTATATGCTCATCTCATATCTGCATATTGTGCTTGGAGAGCAGGTGCCAAAGATATTCGCCATCCGGAAAGTTGAACAGGCGGCCCTGTACACAGCTTTTCCATTGCAGTTTTTTCATTTCCTTTTTTATATACCGCTGTGGGCGCTTAACTGGTCGGTTGATATTGTGCTGAGCATTTTAAGGGTTCCAAAGGGTGACAAGCACGAGAGGCATTCCGAGGATGAAATACGGATAATCCTCGACAATTCCCAGTCCGGCGGGATGATGTCTTTCCGCCGTCTTCTCTATATTGAAAACGTACTCGACATGGGGGAACTGACTGTCAAGAACTCCATGCGCTCACGCGAACGGATTCATTTTCTCCGAAGAGAACGACAAAGTCATATCTGAATTCAAACAGTCCCGTTATCCCCTGATAGGAGATGATCCTGAAAATCCCATAGGATATGTCCACATAAAGGATTTATTTCTGGCTATGCGCTCAGGCAAACCGGCGGCAGACCTGAAGAGTTTCGCCAGACCCTGCCTTAAGGCGAAGGAGACGGAGCCTATCGAACATCTGCTGTCCGTAATGCAGCGCCGCGGCAACCATGTGGCCCTTGTCTACAACAGCAAAGGGGCCTGGACCGGTTTTGTGACAATGGAAGACCTGCTGGAGGAGATCGTGGGCGCAATCGAGGAGGAGTTCCCGCTCGAAGTGCCTGTTTATCTTGCGGACACTTTGACTCCTGAGCGGGTGCTTCTGGACGTTGAAGGCGATACGATTATCGGCGCTGCTGGGAACGCGTTGAAGCGTCTTGCCCCCAGCGAACTGCCGATGTCAGCCGAAACAATCATGCTTTCAGTCGCCGAACGTGAAAAGCTTATCAGCAGTTACGTCGGCAGGGAACTTGCAATTCCGCATGCGCGTCTCAAAAGCCTGGCGCGTCCAGTGGTTGTCATAGCCAGGCTGAAAGAACCCATTCCCGCACCTGTCCCGCACGAGACAATCAATATACTGTTCATACTTCTGACACCTGTGGACATACCGAGGATACACCAGGTGCTGCTTTCGCACATCGCCCAGATGCTTGACAGTGAATTCCTCTCCGACCGCCTGCTCAACGCGCAGACGCCGGCCGAACTTTTCGATGCGATAAAAACAGCCGAACAGGCCTCCCTCGCATAAAAGCAACCCGCACTGTCAATAATCGTCTCGTAATATAATAGAGACCCCAACGGGTTTATCCCGTTGGTGAATGAGATTGGGAGGCTAGGGCGAGTGCCTCTTAGCCTCCCAATCTTATTCACCGCCGACGCAAGGTCGGTGGGGTCTAAACAATTATGAGACGATTAATAATGATGACTCCAGCTTATACTCACTCCTCTGCGGCTTTGTGCCTATGCGAGAGAATATCCTTTCGGATTTGGAAGCAGGGATATAGGCAAAAAAAGGCGGTGGAAATTTCCACCGCCTTTAAAACGTAATATTGGAGAATATTATGGGTTTGTCTTCTTTTTTACAGGTGCTGGAGGAGGAGTGGAGCCGGTCTTTGTGCCAGCCGGTGCTGTCCCGGGTTTGACGGTTGTTGCGGCAGGGCCGTTTTTTAATCCGGCAGAAGTTTTTGCATCTGAAGCGGGAGCTGCGGCCTTTGCGGCTCTGGCTCTTTCTTCTTCGACCTTCTTTGAGAGCCAGGCTGTCACAAGGTTGATCTTGCCGGTCAGCTGCTGGTTGGTGACTTTCACTTCTTCAAGGTCGTTTCTGAGTTTGACGACTTCGGAACTGATGGCATCCATCCTCTGGTTCTGCTGCAATTCAGCCTGTTTATCTTCACATCCGACTAATAGGCCGAGAGCCATTGCAGAAACTGCGAGTGCAAAAATCTTTTTCACTTATCATTCCTCCAAGTTAATTTGCAGATTTATAATTGGCTCAAAATCTATCCTTTATATTCCAATAACACAATGCATGAATTAATTATTTTTATGAAAATCTGCATTTGAGTGTATCTTATCCCATATGAAAAAACACAGGGAAACCAGAAAAATTTATATCGGGAAGACGCCTGTCGGCGGCGGCTCGCCTGTGACTGTCCAGTCGATGACCAATACCGACACCCGGAATGCGGACGCCACCGTCGCACAGATTAAGGAGCTTTGCAAGGCGGGCTGCGAGATTGCCAGGGTTGCAGTGCCCGACAGGAAGGCTGCTGAAAAGCTGGGCGCGATTATTGCGGGAAGCCCCATTCCCGTGATTGCAGACATTCATTTCGACCACAGGCTTGCGCTCATGGCAATAAGGGCGGGCGTCCACGGCATAAGGATTAATCCCGGAAATATCGGGGATGCGAAGAAAGTCAGGGCCGTAGCGGAAGCCGCAGGAGCAAAAGGCATTCCGATCCGCGTCGGCGCCAATTCAGGAAGTCTTCCGAAAAACATCATTCAAACAATGAACGGAAAATCCGGCGACTGGTGTGAAATCCTTTCCGACGCCCTTGTTAAAAGCGCATTGACTGAATGCAGGCTTCTGGAGAAATACGCGTTCCGGAACATAAAAGTCTCGCTCAAGGCGTCAAGTGTTCCGGCAACAGTCATGGCCTACCGCAAATTTGCGGATCTCGCAGATTATCCCTTGCATCTCGGCATAACCGAGGCGGGCACTCTTCTCCGGGGGACTGTCAAATCCTCTGTCGGGATAGGAACTCTTCTTCTGGAGGGAATAGGGGATACGGTCAGGGTCAGCCTGACCGCAGATCCGGTCGAGGAGGTTAAAGTCGGGATCATGATTTTAGAAAGCGCCGGGCTCAGGAAGGCTGAACCTGAAATCGTCTCATGTCCGACATGCGGAAGGACTGAGATAAACCTTTTCGGCCTGGTTGAGAAAATCGAAGCGGAGATTGAAAGGATAAAGGCTTCCGGCGGGAAAATAAGAATCGGGAAAATCGCGGTCATGGGCTGCGTGGTGAACGGGCCCGGGGAGGCGAAGGATGCAGACCTGGGCATAGCCGGAAGCAAAAACGGGATGGCGGCGGTTTTCAAAAAAGGCAGGCTGAAAGGTGTTTTTCCTGAAGAAGAGGCTTTGAAAATCTTCACTGAAGAGTTATATAAGACCGATGTTATATGAAAATGTAAATATTGAAGCTTTCGGATATGAACTGGCGCCGGTCCCAATAAGCTCTGAGGAGATTGAGACCAGGCTCGCACCTGTTTACGAAAGGCTGCGCCTTCCGTACGGCAGGCTTGAAATGATGAGCGGAATCAGGGAGCGCCGCCTCTGGGAGCCGGGAACCATGCCCAGCAGGGCTGCGTTTTTCGCAGGCCGGAACGCACTTGCCAAATCCGGAATTCCGCCGGAAGACATCGGCTGTCTCATAATGTGTTCGGTGTGCCGGGATTTCCTCGAGCCCGCATCGGCGACTGTTGTCCACAGCGAACTGGGGCTTCCTGAAAACGCGCTCGTATTCGATATTTCAAACGCATGCCTCGGAATACTGACAGGCATGATCACGGCGGCAAACATGATTGAGCTCGGGCAGATCAAAGCCGCTCTTCTTGTCGCCGGTGAAAACAGCAGGCCCCTCCTGGAAAGCACAATCAAAGTAATGCTTGAAGACAAGACGCTTACACGGCAGTCCGTGAAAAAATATTTTTCCTCCCTTACACTCGGCTCAGGTTCGGTCGGCGTAGTGCTGGCGCATAAGGATCTGAGTTCGACCGGACACAGGCTGGTCGGCGGATATTCGCTGGCGGTGACCTCGCATAACAAACTCTGCCGGGGGAACGCGGACA
>JBAZRS010000232.1:0-7802 GCA_041662825.1 Victivallales bacterium
CGGAAGGAGAATGACAGGGAGATAGAGGAATCCGTAGAGACCCTGAGACGGAAGGGAAGGCCGAAGGATCTTGAAGAGCAAGGGGACGGCAAACAGGAATACGGGGCGGAGAGAGAGGTTTTTCTCCAGACCGTTGAGGAAAATGCCGATACCCCAAAAAAGGGCGTCAGGGAAGCGTCCGGAAGGAAAACCGTGAAGGAGCCGAGGAAAATTGATCCGGCCTCGCGATATGCCCTTCCTCCGGTTACACTGCTTGAAAAGGGGAAGGAGGTCGCAGGCGAGGAACGGCAGTATATCGAAGCCTCGATGACCGTCATTCAGTCCACCCTGGACAGTTTCGGGATACAGGGAAAAGTCATAAGCCATGTATCGGGTCCGCGCGTGACGCGTTATGAAATATCCCTGGAGCCGGGAGTGAAGGTTGAACGCATCAGCAACCTTGAGAGGAATTTCTCGATGGACCTCCAGGCCAAAAGCGTCCGGATACTTGCGCCGATCCCGGGCAAGAACACCGTGGGCATTGAAGTCCCCAACAGTAACGTGTCGTCCATCCCCATGCGTTCCATCATGGAGTCGGGCGTCTGGGGTACCTCCATCAATGAAATCCCAATTATCCTCGGCAGGGACGTTTCCGGTGCGCCGGTGGTCACGGATCTTGCGAGGGCTCCGCACCTCCTCATAGCGGGGACGACCGGAAGCGGGAAGAGCGTCTGCATGCATTCCATAATGATGAGCCTCCTCTTCAGGTTCAGCCCCTCCGAGCTGAAACTGATACTGGTGGACCCCAAGATGGTGGAGTTCGCCCTCTACATCCCCCTCCCGCACCTGATGATACCGGTGGTGAACGAACCCGCCAAAGTTCAGTTGGCGCTGCACTGGGGCGTGAACGAGATGGAGAGGCGCTACAGGATATTCTCGAAGGCCAGCTCCAAGAAGCTTTCCGAATACAACAGGCGTGAGAAGCCTGCGGTCCCGGTTTTGGACGAGGACGGGAGCGAGATCCCGGACAGGATGCCGATACTCGTGATAATAATCGACGAGCTTGCCGACATAATGATGACCGAGGCCCGGGCGAGCGTGGAGAACTCGATAGCGAGGATAGCGCAGAAGGGGCGGGCCGCCGGCATACACATAGTCGTCGCCACGCAGACTCCCAGGAAGCAGATCATAACCGGCGTAATCAAGGCCAACTTCCCCACGCGGATCGCCTTCCAGGTGTCCGCGATAGTGGACAGCGGCGTGATACTTGACAGGAAGGGGGCGGAGAAGCTTCTCGGTAAGGGAGACATGCTGTTTATCCCGCCGGGCAGTTCGAACCTGGAACGGATCCAGGGCACCATGGTGTCCGACGGGGAAATCGAAAAGGTGGTGAATTTTGTTTCCGGGCAGATGGAGCAGAGGTTCGACGAGACGGTCCTTTCCGGCAAGGCGTCCGAACTTGATGCTGAACTGCCGTTCGGTCAGGACGGGGAGGGGGATGAAGACGACTCCTCCGCAGGTTCCGAGGAGGAACTTGTGAAACGCGCAATCGAGGCCATACTCACCGACGGGAAGGCGAGCACCAGCTATGTCCAGCGCAGGCTGAACATAGGTTACAACAAGGCGGCAAACATCATAGAGATAATCGAGAGGAAGGGGATTGTAGGCCCTCCAGTGGGGGCCAACGCCAAACGGCAGATACTGGTTTCCAGGGATGAATACAGGGGATAGGGGCGACGATTCACGCACTTCGGCGTGCCAGTTTTGCAAACTTGGATGTACGTTCATCGGTTCTGCAGCAGGTCAGCGGTATCTTTTGTTTTAAAGGTAGTTGATTTTTTTGACACAATAAAGTTAGAAATAATGATTCTCTTTCAGCCTCAAAAAAACTTTGACCAGTTTTTGACATAAAGTTGATTGAAAATGAAGCATTTTGAGATAAGTTGAAAACCGATGACTTTGGTTAACGCTTTGAAACATATTGATTTACAACGTTTTATGAATTGTGCGGAACATTTCCAACCCCCGCTACCACTTGAATCAGACTCAATATTCACTCCCGGTCAATTACAGACAATGTGTTTTTTTGCCTTTTTGTCACGTCGTAGTCCAATTCCATTGCTTTTCATTGTCCCTGCGACCTATTTTCTGGATAGGATGGCGATTATCCTTGGCGGGGTGAAACTGGGAGGCAGCTTCAATTTGGTTGTAATTTTGCAGGCATGTACATGGTCAAGCATCGCCTTCAGTCTTGTGATTGGATGATGACATGTCAGTGATGAAGATATTGTTTGTCCATGCCCTGCGCCCGTCTTGATCCTCGACTTCCAGGTAAACATATTTCCATTCGGTCGAGATTGTGAAGCTGGCATTTGTGATGAGCCGCCCGTCAAGGCCACCTTTTCTGTCGCCACGGAAACCCGGCCCGACAATTCTCACAACCTGGACAGGAGATGTCTTCACATGCAAATCGGTTCCGTCGAAGCTGATGGAGCATATTTCAGGACCGCAGCTTGAATAAAAATTGCCACAGCGGATTGCATTGACGATCGCCGGCGTGTTGCATTCACCTGCATTGACCATGATCCAACCGCCATTCCAGCCCGGATGCTCCGGCCGGAGATGGCTGTCATCTACCGAAAACGAGAGGCTGTTCGGATTGTGATTCAAGGCTGCGTCCCAGTGGACAAACCCGTTGCTTTTGCCGTTCAGCCAGCGGCAGACATGGTTATACGCTTCCACCCCGTCAAACTGCCAGCGGACACAGTCATCCAGGGAGTTGCCGGTCCAGTGCGGGTGTGCAAGGATTATGATCCCCCCTTGGCGACGCGCAGAATGAAGTCCCTTTTCAAACCCGTTTTCACGGGGTATATCCGTGAACTTGCCAAGACACACCACGTGGAAATATGCGCCTGTATGATCCGTTCCATCCAGTTCCACGCCGTCAATCCACAGCAGCGGATAGTCCTCTGTGTCCTTTTCTACGTCTGAAGTCACCCAGTGATCGGTGCGGAAGAGGAAGTCATAGCCGCCGGACTTATATAATTCAGCCAGTTCTTTGAAATTCTTGCCGCCGTCAGATGCAATGCTGTGCAGGTGCGTATTGCCCTTGTACCATTGCCGGGAGGTGTCGTACCGGAACGTTTTCATCATTTTGTCCATAACTGAAAATCCCCATTTAATATGTTATCGAATACACAACCAGAAGCATTGCGGGTATATCTGTTTTATTTTCGGGGAAATGCGGGATCTCGCCTTCGAAATAAAGACTGTCCCCCGGTTTCATGTGTACAATGTCCGGCCCCAGATGGAAATCAACATTTCCTTCAAGTATGTATATGAATTCGTCGCCATTGGTGCAAACGCTTTTACGTGTTGCATTTGCCGGGATCTCGAGAATGAACGGTTCCATGGTCTTGGTGCTTTTCCCTTTGGCGAGCGCCTTGTATATAAAACCAGACTCGGGATGTTCCCTTTGTATTACTGTTGCCTTGCCTTTCCTGGTGAAGATAAAGCGGGGACTCTTGATTGAAACTGAGAAAAGAACTGCAGGTTCAACTTCCAGCGCCTCCGCAATCTTATAGAGCAGGGGAAGTGAGGGCATGGCGCGGAAATTCTCGACCTGAGAGAGAAAGCCCTTCGTTACCCGTGCAGCCTTTGCCAGCGCATCTAGGGTGAATCCCTTCTCCTCCCTCAGTTTCCTGATATTCAATGCAATATCCATGGTTCCCATTTTAGCTTCCTTATTTTGCAACGGCAAATAATATGATGCATAGGGCGGCAAGGCTCATCCCCAGTCCCATCTTCAGCGATATGCGTTCGTTCATGATGAATGCGGCCAGAGGGGCGGTGACAAGAAAACTGAACTGCGAAATGCTTATGGCCACGCTGGCGTCCATGCAGTTGACGGCAAGCTTGAGGAACATCACAATGCCGCAAATAAGAATCCCCGACCATAGCCCGTATTTGATTGTGGACCTGGACGTCTTGATCCCGCGCTCGCGAGCCAATGTGTATATGCATCCGGCGATTATCCACCATATGCCGTTGACTGCAAGGAACATCTCGTCGTTAGCTCCGCATGAACTAGCGACTTTGTATGAAATCCCCATGCAGGCCCTTAAAAAAGACGCCAGGAGCAGGATAAGTATGAATTTCAAAGCAAATTCATTTGACTTGCCATTCCATCTCGGCATGGAAAATAGCAATATCGCAATAATCGCCATTGATAGGGCTGATATTTTAAGCAGATTGATTGATTCGTGCAGGAACAGGAATGCCAGAAGCACCACGAAAACGATATTCAGCCTGTAAATCGTGGCGGCTATGGATGCTCCGGTTTTCTTCATGCCCTCCACCAATAGGATGTTGGCCAGGGCTGACATTATGCCTGCGACAGATCCGATCAGCAGGGTTTCGACATTTACTTCAATGTTGTTTTTCAGCAATCCCAGTGCGAAGAAAAATGATGCCCAGACGACACCTATGAAAGCAAGGAGAAATCCGACCGGACGCGGTTTCTGTCCGTATCTCCTGAATACAACATCATTTACGCCTGCAAAACCAAGGCTGCATATGGCATAAACCATTCCCATTTTTATACTCCTTGCAGTGGTGTCCGCAACCAGGTATACAAAGTTTATTTATACTAAACTTCATGGCTGAAAAGTCAAGCAGCGCTTTATCTGAATTACAGATTTTCAAATGCAGAAGGAATTTTGCGCAAATCTAATAGTTGGCAGGGACAATCTCGTAATATGCCTTGGGGTGTTTGCAGACAGGGCACTTCTCAGGCGCCTTTGTGCCTTCATAGACAAACCCGCAGTTGCGGCAGTGCCACTTGACCTTCTGGTCCTTCTGGTACACCTTGCCGTTTTCAATATTGCTTAAGAGCGCTTTGTAGCGCTCCTGGTGTTCCTTTTCAATCTTGCCGATACTTTCAAAGACGCGTGCCAAGTCCTCGAATCCCTCTTCGCGGGCTTCTTTCGCCATTGCGGGATACATCTCAGTCCATTCATCGCCTTCTCCGGCTGCGGCCGCTTTCAGGTTGGCAACCGTATCGCCGATCCCGGCCAGCGCCTGAAGATGCAGCTTTGCATGTTCCTTTTCCTGTTCGGCGGTCTCGATGAAAATGGAAGCAATCTGCTCGTAACCCTCTTTCTTCGCGACAGAGGCGAAGTAGGTATATTTGTTTCTCGCCTGTGATTCCCCCGCAAATGCCGCCTTCAGATTCTTTTCCGTCTTTGATCCCTTTAATTCCGCCATGACACATCCCCTTTCTGCTGTTGAATTATTGAGCTGACATAACTTTACATGCCATATGAGTCTATTCCTTGAACAGTCTTTCCATGCCGGGATCGGTTTCCGCACCGAGTTCCTTCGCTTTCTTATACCACTTCCTGGCTTCGGGCATTTTCGGAGGTTCGCATGTTGCAAGGAGAACTGCGAGGTTGAAGGCGGTTTCCGACGATTTCGGATCAAGTTCGAAAGCGGTGCGGAACTGCCTTTCAGCAGATTCGACCCAGCCTAGATTGCTGCATGCCACTCCCATGTATCGCTGCAATTCAGGATTCTTCGGATCCTGCGCCGCCGCCCGGCTGAGAACGCCAAGTGCCAGATAATAATCGCCTTTCCTTAAATACGCGAACGCCGCAATAAGAAGCTTGTGGACATCATAAGGCTCGTAACAGAGAGACCTTTCCACATATTTCAAGGTCTTTACATCGTCGCCGCGGTCTGAATATATGAATGCAAGCCTGGTCAAGGCGGGATTGTTGTCTGGCGCCAGCGTGAGTATCTTCTCGTAATGCCATATTGCAGCCTGTTTGTTCCCGTTTCTGTCGGCATTGTCGCCTTCCTTGAGCAGGAGGTTGATTTCCTCCTCGTTTGGAGCTTTAGCAGTCTCCCTGAGCGGTTCCTTTGCTTTTGTTTCAGCAACGACGACAGGCTTTGCCGTTTTCAACAGATCGTTTATTTTCTTCTGGTTCTCAATTTCAACATGAAGTTTTGAGATCCTGTTTTTCAGATCGTCTTTCTCTGTTTCAAGTTTTGCGTATTCATCACTCCTTGTCTTCAGCTGTTTTCTCAGTTCATCAGAAACATTGTCCGACGCTGCAGTTTTTAGGGCGCTTTTTATTTCCACATCCTTTTTCGCCAGCATTTCATTCTTTTTCCCGATTTCCGCCGACAGTTCTTCAATCTTTTTCCTTGAGTCCTCCCCGGTTTTCAGAAGGTATTCATTTGTCTTGTTCAAGTCGGCGATTTTTTTCGTCAGATCATCCGCTTTTTTCGGGACATCCGCAGTCTTTGTTTCAACAACAGGAGTTTTTGCGTTTTTCAGCTGAGCATTGATTTTCTTCTGGTTTTCAACCTCAGCATTTAGCCCGGTGATTCTGGTTTTCAACTCATCCCTATCTGTTTCAACTTTAGCGTATTCGTCGTTCCTTGCCTTCAGTTGCTTTTTCAGTTCATCTGAAACATTGTCCGACGCTGCAGTTTTTAGGGCGCTTTTTATTTCCGCATCCTTTTTCGCCAGCATTTCATTCTTTTTTCCGATTTCCGCAGATAATTCTTCGATCTTTTTCCTTGAGTTCTCTCCGGTCTTAGTCAGATTCTCGGCTGTCATGTTAATGTCGGCAAGCTTTTTTGCAAGCTCGTCAGTTTTCTTTGAGGCGTCGGCATTTGATTTTGCGAGTTCCGCATTTTTCCCGGCAAGGTCGGTGCTGGTCTTTTCCAGTTCGGAATACTTCTTGGCGATCTCCCCGCTCTTTGCAAGATCCTTAGTTTTGGTTTCAATATCTATGACTTTGGACTTCAGGTCATTCTGGAGTTCGGTGATCTTCTTGAGATTGGCGTCGCGCTCATTTTTAATCTTGTCCAGTTCCGATTTTATCTTTTCCGCCTCAGCGAGCTGAGCTTTCAGTTTTTCATTGTCTTTAATGGCGGCGACCTTTTCTTCTGCGATTTTTGAGTTTTTCTCCTCAAGCGCCGCCAAATCTTTTGCGATATTCGCAAGTTCACTGTTCTTCTTGGCGATCTTGTCAAGGTTGCCGGCCAGGGACTCCACTTCGGATTTCAAGGACTTGTTCTCTTCTGAAAGCTGTGAAATATTTTTCTGATAGGTGTTTGTCGAAGAGCCTGAATCGACGACTTTTCTCCTCATGTTCTCGATTTCCGCGGAAATCTGCTTGTTCTCATTCTTCGTGTCAATCAGGATAGACTCGACTTTATCAAGTTTGAGGGCAATTTCTTTCTTCTCTTCGGTTATTCTTGTCTTCTCCAGAGACTCTTTTTCAAATCTGAGGCAGAGCGCCTCTATTTCTTTTTTCAGCTTGTCGTTGTCGGCCTGAAGCTGTTTCATGAGGTTTCCGGAGGCGGGGTTTTCGGCAATATCCTTGAGGTTCTTGTTCAGGCTGCTGTTTTCCAGTTTGACCTTGTCGAATTTCGACTGGAGATCAGCCAGGTTTTTTTCCAGAGTCGAGTTCCGTTTTTCATAGTCCTTTGTTTTTAAGCCGTAGTCGGATATGCTTTTATATGCGGTTTCAATCTTTTCGTTGGATGTTTTCTGCGCGTCGGCGAGGACTTTCAGTTTGTATTCCAGCTCCATCCTGTCTGAAGCGGCCTTTTGGTACTGCGCCTTTACCTCGGCTGTTTTTGCAAGAAGCGTCGTGTTTTCATCACTGAGCTTCTTCGCCTTTACCCTTTCGGCTTCAAGCTTATCTGTCCATTCCGTTATATCCGCCTTCTTTTCTTTCTCGGCATGAAGGCGTTTTACCTCCTCCGAAAGAGATGTGCATCTTTTCTCGATTTCATTCTTTTCCCTA
>JBAZRS010000233.1:0-7792 GCA_041662825.1 Victivallales bacterium
AACGCCTACTTTGGCTTTGGGGGTAATTACGCCTATGGATTTAATCGGCGCTGTCATGGCTGTTGTCGCCGCGCTTGTCGCTGTGCCGGAGTAGTTGACTGTGCCTGTCGCCACAACTTTGATGAAGTTGTTTAAATCCCATGCAAGCGGCTTATATGTTTTTGCTGTCGCCTTGGCAATATTTGCATAAGTGCCGTCCGCCGTATCACAGATCATCCACTGGTAAGTCGCGGTTGCACCTAACGGCGCCAGTACACAGGCTGTCAATGTAGAACCAACTTTAGCTGTGCCTGTTATTCCGGCTGATGTGATCAGTGTCGGTATGGCCTTTGTCGCGGCGCTTGTCACTGTGCCGAAGTAACTGCCCGTACCTGTAGCCGACACTTTGAGGAACTTCTTTACATCTCCCGGAACCGGCGTGTATGTGTTTGATGTCGCTCCAGCGATGTCCTCGTATGGACCAGCTGATTTGCCAGCTATTTTCCACTGATAGGACGCAGTTGCGCCTGCCGGAGTCAATGCACCGGCTGTCAATACGGAACCTATTTTAGCTGTGCCGGTTATTGCACCTATGGCTTTGAGCGGTGTCGGTATGGCTGATGTCGCAACGCTTGTCACTGTGCCGGAATATGCGCCAGTACCTGTCGCCGACACTTTGAGGAATCTAGTTGCATTACCTGCAACCGGTTTGTATGTTTTTGCCGTTGCTCCGGCGATTTTCGCGTATGCTCCGTCTATTGTGGCGCAAGACGACCACTGATAGGTTGCAGTTGCTCCTGCCGGAGTTAACGCGCCTGCAGTCAATATTGAACCAACCTGGGCTGTGCCGGTTATTGCACCTATCACCGTGATCGGTTCCGCAGGCGTCACTGCGCTTGAAGCGGCAGAGGCGGGACCTGTTCCTATATCATTAGTCGCCCTTACCGTAAATTTATAGGATGTGCCGTTTGTCAGACCTATCACTGTAATCGGAATTCTATCATCAGTAGCTGTTATGCCGCCGGGGATTGAAGTCACTGTAAAAGATGTGATTGGCGTACCGCCGTCTGACGCAGGCGGCTTGAAACTCACATTCGCCTGCCCGTTACCCCTCTCGGCAGTAACGGCTGTGGGAGCACCAGGAACATGCGGAGACTCGAGACCGGTCACAGACGTAAGTTCAACACCGGACATGGAATTAAACATTTTAACCATTCCAACGCCTGGCGCGTAGTATTCTTGAGAAAATTCAGCCATTCCAATGACATTGTCTCCATACAATTCCAGACAATCCGAAAACTTTCCCTTCGGAACGGTTATCAGTGATGTCGTGGACATGACCTCCATATGTCCCAACCAGAAGTTGTAGTGTTCTTCTCCCACCTGCGGATCTACCGGCATGACCAGGTAGTCCTCTTCGTCATATTCGTTGAAGAGAGGGTCATACTGCTGCAGTTGCCATACATTTCCCGATGTGTCTTGCGCATACCAATTATAGTAAGTATACCGGCTGCTTTTTTCAGTTACCTTTAGGCAGTTGATCCCGGCAACCTCCTCAATCGCTGTCACCTGCCTAATAAAAGTAAATCTGGCGTCCACCCCTAAACCCCTATATGATAATTTTGCGCCAACATTCAGGGGATAGTATCTGTTGTCAATGACAGCAGAATTGCCATCGAATGTCGCGGCTTTTATTTGTAGCCCGCAGGTTAAATAAAACAAAAGGCAAAGCAAATGGTTTAACGTTTGGAAAGATCGGCGGTTTAAATTAAATGGCATTTTTTCACCCTTCATTTTTTATTTATTTTAATTATGCGTCTTTCACATATTGATTCAGGTGGATTTTAAAAAAATGGCATATGGCGAGAGACAGGAGAAAGCAGAGACGGCAAACACAACAGCCGACATCATTCCATTCCAAACAAACTTCCTCATTTCACCCCCCGGTCATAAGCAAGTCGTAATTTCTAATACTCCAATTAACTAAAGCAGAACATATCAAATACTATTTAATGTTGTTTGTCAAATGGTATTTTGTAAAAACATTTGTATTTTGGTTTTTGTTTGTAGTAGCTCGTGTTCGAGCGTTCTTTAAGGAACCTGGAAACCATGAATAACGCGCAAATCCGCCTCAGGCGGACTACTAGCAAATTCAACCGTTATCACGCCCATCTCTAAGTCCGACAGGCTCCGCGGCGGATGACCCGAGGGTCGCGGGTCAGATAGACCCGCGCTACTTTTAACTGATCCTCAACTTATTGACATTCACACATCACTCAGTAATGCCTCATTTTGAGGCTCCTCCTGAGGGGCTATCTACTATACGCATATTCTCGGGAATTTTATCGAGGGGGCATCTGTATTTGATTTTGAACCCGTGTTTGTTTACAACCTGAAGCTACTATCTCTCATCCCTCCGGGATGAAGATGGGAAAACTGGGGAATTCATGTATGGAGGTTGTAAAAAATGCGTATAGTAGATAGCCTGAGGGGCGTGGTTACTCCTGTATTACACACGGCGCGAATATTGCTAACTTGGGGTTTTCCGCTTAAGTAACCGACGTTGCTCGAAAAGGTAATTCATAAATTAAATTTATCTTAAAAGTAGCACAGACATTCCTGTCTGTGGGTTTGAGTTTAATTTCAAGACACAGACAGGAATGTCTGTGCTACTTCTTGTCCGGGACGGGCAAACCTACTTGAAAATTAAGCAGGTTTCAGGGATTTAAGGATATCGGAGGCGATGTCTTCGGCGGTGAATTTGGCTTTTTTTCGGATGCCGGAGATTGTGCCGTGGGGGACGATGTCGGTTCCCCAGCCGTAATGATGGACTCCCTTGTGAGTTGTCTTTATCAGGATCTCGTCGACCGCGCTTCCAAGTCCGCCCTGTATCTGGCAGTCCTCGATTGTGGCGACCGGCATTGTTTCAGCGTGTTTGAGTAGCAATGCTGTGTCAAACGGCTTCATGAATCTGGCATTTACAACCGTTGCGGAAATTCCGGAATTTGAAAGGATGTCCGAAACCTCCAAAGCCGTGTAAGCTTCACGGCCGGATGCCCAGATTGCAATGTCTTTCCCCTCTTTCATGACAGCCGCCAGGCCCCACGGAGTTTTTTCGATCGGGTCGGATTCGACAGATTTTCTGACTGCGGATCCCCTAGGATATCTGATTATGACGGGCTCCTTCCTTTCGTAGGCGGTGAAAAGCATATTGCGAAGTTCGCAGCCGTCGGCAGGGCAGAGGACCGAAAGGTTCGGCATGTTTCTCAGGAATGACAGATCGTGGATTCCGTGATGGGTCGCACCGTCTTCGACGATTCCGCTGCGGTCTTCGCAGATTATCACGGGAAGTCTCTGGAGGCAGACATCGTGGAACACGTAGTCGAGCGCCCTCTGGAGAAATGTCGAATAGATCGCGACCACCGGCCTGAAACCCTGGGTCGCCATGCCGGCGGCGAAGACGATGCCGTGCTCCTCGGCGATTCCGACATCGAAAAACCTGTCGGGATATTTTTTTGAAAATTCGGCAAGCCCCGTACCTGTCCGCATCCCGGCGGTGATGGCGGTGACGTCATTCTTTTTTTCCGCCAGCTCGCACACGGCGTCACCGAAGACAGTGGAGAAGGAAGAGGTAGACGGACCATTGATGTCTTCTCCGGTCTCAGGATCGAAACATGAGAGGCCGTGGAATTTCTCAGGAGCCTCCTCAGCAGGTTTGTAGCCGCGGCCCTTTTCCGTAATCACATGGACGATCACCGGCTTTTCGAACTCCTTGATCCCTTCAAATGTCCTCATCATCTCTTCTATATTGTGCCCGTCAATCGGGCCGACGTAGCGGAAACCCAGTTCCTCAAAAAGCACACCTCTGACAAGAATGCTCTTCGTAGCCTCCTCGAGTCTGCCTATCTGGCGTGTGATGACTTTGCCGATGCTCGGAATCCTCTCCACCTGGGTCCTTGCGAAATTCTTGAGCATGTTATAGCTGCGGTGTGTGATTATCCTGTTGAGGGAACGCGATAGTCCTCCGACATTTTTCGATATGGACATTTTATTGTCGTTGAGGATGATGATGAAATCCTTTGTGTTTTCGGCGACATGGTTCAGGGCTTCGAAGGAGACTCCGCAGTTGAGTGAGCCGTCGCCGACAATCGCCACAATCTTCTCTTTCCCTTTTTTCCTGTCCCTGGCCGCAGCCATTCCCAGGGCGGCTGAAATCGCGGTGCCTGCATGCCCGGCCCCGAATGAATCGTATTCCGACTCGTCGCGGGAGAGGAAGCCGAGGCAGCCGCCGTCTTTCCGGAGGGTCCTGAAAAATTCCCTTCTTCCGGTCAGGAGCTTGTGCACATACGCCTGGTGTCCGATATCCCAGACAAGCTTGTCGTCGGGCGCCCTGAAAACGCTGTGGAGTGCGATCGTGAGTTCAACTACGCCCATGTTTGGGGCGAGGTGTCCGCCGTTTTTCGAGATGACGTCTATCAGCTCGCTGCGGATTTCGCAGGCGAGTTGCGCCTTTTCCCCCAGGGAAAGGAGTTTGAGATCTTCCGGTTTGTTTATCTTATCTAAAATCTTGTTTTCCATAATCGTCCATACGGCGGTTTAAATTTTGAATTTACATTGGATTAAAAAACAATTCAAATTGGATTGGGATTTTGGACTTATGGCTTTTGGGGATGTATTTTAGTAATCGCTTACGAATGTGAAGTCAGGAGCCAGGAGTCAGAATTCAGAATGGGAAGAAATGCAAAGAGACATTTCATTCTGACTACTGACTCCTGAATTCTGACTTCCTGTAAAACTTGAGTTACGTAATTGGCTCAACCGACTATCCTGAAAACAAGCAAGAGATGTCACCATGAAAATAAAGAAGCACAGCGGGAAAAACCTCTTTTCCGTAATCGATCTCGGCTCGCATTCCGTGAGGATGGAGATCGTGCAGATCGATGAATCAGGAAAATGCGAGACCCTTGAAAACGTCTCCAACTCGATACCCATAGGCAAGGATGTTTTCACAAAAGGGAAGATCTCCTCGGAAAGCGTCAAACTGGTGGCGAAGATACTGAACGACTACCGCATGATAATGAAGGACTACGGGGCCGAGGAATGGAAGGCTGTGGCGACCAGCGCCGTAAGGGAGGCCTCCAACAGGGACCTGTTCATAGAGAGAATCGAACACTTGAGCGGGATAAGGCTTGAAGTGCTCGAGGCCTCAGAGGAGGTCAGGCTGATCTACCTTTCCGTAAAAGACATTCTCGAGAAGAAATATCCGCTGTCGAAACAGGATGCCGTGATCTGTATTATAGGTACGGGGTCAACACACATGATCCTGGAGCAGAACGGTAAAGTCAAGAGCTCTGAAACCTTCAGGATCGGGACGCTCAGGCTTTATGAGGAAATAGGGCAGCCGGCGAGCGGGAAAAAGGTGAAGGACATAATCGACATATTCGTAGGCTGCGTCGTAGACGACATAACAAAAAACTATCCGAAAAACCAGAAGCCGAGCCTCTTTGTGGCGGTAGGCGCCCCGGTCAGGGCCCTCATGAACACATTCAGCGGAGACAAGGAGGAACCGGAAATATTGACTGTGTCTAGGAAAAAACTCGAGACCGTCCATGCGTCGGTCGCCGGAATCCCCTCGGAAACGCTCGCCGAAAAACATCATCTGACGGATCTTATCGCACAGAGTCTGGAGCCCTGCTGCGACATCCTGGAGCACTTCATCCAGATAACGGACGCCCAGAAGCTGGTGGTGCCGATGATAACCACGAGAGACGCGATCATAGATGAAATACTCCGCGACTTCTCCGGTACAGAGGATCCCTTCATTCCGGATGTGATTTCCTCCGCAGAGTTTCTCGGGGAAAAATACAGATACGATGCGGAGCACGGAAGATGCGTATCGGATGCGGCCCTTGCCATTTTCGACAGCATCCAGGCACTTCACGGGATCGGGAGGAGGGGGAGGCTGATGCTGGAAGTAACCGCGCTTCTCCACGACATCGGGCAGTATGTGAACAACCGCCAGCATCATAAGCACTCCTATTATGTCATCAGCAACAGCCAGATGCCCGGGATTTCGCCCGGAGAGCTCCATGAAATCGCCGTTGTCGCCCGTTATCACCGGAGAGGTCTGCCGAAAGAATCGCACATAGAATATATGGCGCTTCCGCCTGAAAAGCGCGTCGAAGTCAACAAGCTTGCGGGCATTCTGCGCATCGCCGACGCACTTGACCGCTCGAACACCCATAAGATAAAGAACATCAAGGTTTCCTATGACGATGAAAAGCTGACGATCGTGACAAACGCCTCTTTCGACCTCACCCTAGAAAGGATGGAAGTCCGGAACAAGGGAGACCTCTTCACCGACATGTTTGGACTCAGGGTCGTGATTGAGTAGGGAAGAAAATTTTTCCGGGACGGAAAAATTAACAAGTAACAGTGAAAATACAAAAAAAGACAATAATCACATGGAACTGTCAAAAGAATATTTCATCAGCCGCGACTTGAGCTGGCTTGACTTCAATGCGCGCGTCCTCGAGGAGGCTACGGACAAGATCAATCCCGTGCTGGAGCGCCTTAAGTTCATTGCGATATTCGCAAACAACCTGGATGAGTTTTTCATGGTGAGGGTGGCGGGGCTCAAGCATGTGAAATCCGGCGATATAAGCGTCGGCAGCGCACAGCTTACAGCGGATGAACACCTAAATGAAATCCGCAAAAAAGCTTCGGAACTTGTGGAAAGGCAGTACGCCTGTCTGAACAATGAGATACTGCCGGATCTCAAGAAGGCCAACACCGTCATACTGAAATGGGCTGAACTTTCAGATGCCGAAAAGCTGGAACTCGGAAAATATTTCCAGAGCCAGATATTCCCCGCCCTGACCCCCATCGCAGTGGATTCCAGCCACCCTTTCCCGATCATCAACAGCGGGGCGATCGAACTGGCGGTGAAACTCAAACAGCCCGATTCAAACAAGATCGTCCAGTCGTTCGTCGAAGTGCCCGGCGTCCTGCCGCGCTTCATCCCGGTGTCATGCAGCCTCTACAAAGACGCAAAGGCGTACATCCTCCTCGAAGATCTCATCATTGCAAACATCGGACTTCTTTACGCGAAATGCGACATAATGGAAGTCATGCAGTTCAGAATCACACGGGACATGGACCTGACAATAGATGAAGAGGGGATATCAGACCTTCTTGTCCACATCCAGGAGAAGCTCCTCCACAGGAAAAAACGCAATGTCATAAGGCTGGAACTCATTCGGGGGTGCAATGCGGTTTTCGAAGAGTGGCTGATGAAAAAACTCGAGATTGACGTGACGGAGAAATACTATGTGTCCGGACCGCTTCATCTGGCGAACTTCTTCGAACTGGTCTCAAAGGAGTCAAGGCCCGAGATCACCGAGGAGACATGGCCTCCACTTCCTGTGAACGGCATAGATGAAAGCAAGCCTGTCTTCGATTCAATAAAGAAGGAGGGGCTGATCCCGATTTTCCTTCCGTTCCAGAAATTCGATCCGATCATACGGCTCCTGGAGGAGGCCGCCGAAGATCCGACGGTCCTTGCAATCAAACAGACGCTCTACCGTGTCAGCGGCGACTCGCCGATTGTCAGGGCGTTGCAGAAGGCGGCTGAAAACGGGAAGCAGGTCACGGTCATCGTCGAACTCAAGGCCCGCTTTGACGAGAACAACAACATCCTCCGTGCAAGGAAGCTTGAAGAGTCCGGCGCACATGTCATATACGGGATATCCGGCCTGAAAATCCACTGCAAGAGCCTTCTGATAATCAGGAAGGAGGAGGGCGTTATCCGCAG
>JBAZRS010000234.1:0-7790 GCA_041662825.1 Victivallales bacterium
GCATGCCGCCAACGAGAACAGCCATCTCTGGAGCGGTCAACGTCAGCAGCTGCGCCTTGTCAACCAGCAACTCTTCGGCCGATGCGGCATAGCGGGTTTTCTGGTAGTTGCGGAAGCCGTCCGCCATCGGCTCGAGCACAGCGAATGAGGCCGTGTCGGTCTGTTCCTGCGAGGCGTCCATGCGTCCCGGAGTGAAGGGAACTGTCAATTCGCGACCGGCATTCTTCGCCGCCTGTTCGACGCCCGCGCAACCGGCCAGAACGATCAGATCGGCCAGCGATACCTTCTTGCCGCCGGACTGCGCACCGTTGAACGCGTTCTGGATGCCCTCCAGGGTCTTGAGCACCTTCGCCAACCGGGTAGGCTGGTTGACTTCCCAATTCTTCTGCGGCGTCAGACGAATGCGGGCGCCGTTGGCGCCGCCGCGCTTGTCGGAGCCGCGGAAGGTGGACGCCGAGGCCCAGGCGCTTGAAACCAGCTCCGACACAGACAGTCCGGAAGCCAGTATCTTGCCCTTGAGGAAGGCGATGTCCTGTGCATCAATCAGTTTGTGATTGACCTCCGGGACGGGGTCTTGCCAGATGAGCTCTTCGGCCGGAACCTCCGGACCGAGATAGCGCGCGCGGGGCCCCATGTCGCGGTGGGTCAGCTTGAACCACGCCCGGGCGAACGCGTCCGCGAACATATCCGGATTCTCCATGAAGCGCCGTGATATCTTTTCATAGACAGGGTCGAAGCGCAGGGCCAGGTCCGTAGTCAGCATGGAAGGGGCGTGACGCTTGGACGGGTCATGGGCATCCGGCACGGTGTTTGCACCGGCGCCAGCCTTCGGTTTCCACTGGTTCGCACCCGCCGGGCTCTTCGTCAGCTCCCATTCGTAGCCGAAGAGGTTCGAGAAGAAGTTGTAGCTCCACTTCGTGGGCGTCGTGGTCCAGATGACTTCCAGACCGCTGGTGATCGCGTCGCCGTCTTTGCCCGTGCCAAAGGTGCTCTTCCAGCCGAGGCCTTGCTCCTCGATGCCGGCTGCTTCGGGCTCAGCCCCGACATGCGACGCAGGCCCGGCGCCATGAGTCTTGCCGAAGCTGTGACCGCCCGCGATCAGCGCGACGGTTTCTTCGTCATTCATCGCCATGCGGGCAAAAGTCTCGCGGATATCCTTGGCCGCCGCGATCGGATCCGGTTTTCCGTTCGGGCCTTCCGGATTGACGTAGATCAGCCCCATCTGGACGGCCGCGAGCGGGTTTTCGAGCTCCCGGTCGCCGGAGTAGCGCTTGTCATCCAGCCACTTGCTCTCAGAACCCCAGTAGACATCTTCTTCCGGCTCCCAGACATCCTCACGCCCGCCGGCGAAGCCGAAGGTCTTGAATCCCATCGACTCCAGGGCGACGTTGCCCGCAAGAATCATGAGGTCGGCCCATGATATTTTCTTGCCGTACTTCTGCTTGACCTGCCAGAGCACTCGGCGCGCCTTGTCGAGGTTCGCATTGTCGGGCCAACTGTTCAGGGGAGCAAAACGTTGCTGTCCGGCCCCGGCCCCGCCGCGGCCGTCACCGATGCGGTAAGTGCCTGCGCTGTGCCATGCCATGCGGATGAACAGGGGCCCGTAGTGTCCGAAGTCCGCCGGCCACCACTCCTGCGACTTCGTCATCAATTCACGAAGATCCTTTTTCACGGCCTTCAAGTCGAGGCTCTTGAACTCTTCTGCGTAGTTGAAACCTTTGCCCATGGGGTCGGACAACGGCGAATGCTGGTGCAGGATCTTGATGTTCAGCTGATTGGGCCACCATGTCCGGTTCGTCGCGCCACCGCCGACAGTGTTCTTGTGAGTCTTTCCAGTTACCGGGCATTTGCTTTCCTCATTCATGATGTTCACTCCTTATAGTTGTGCGCTTTGTTGAACAGAGCTTCTGTCACCATTTCATCCTAATAGTCTACTGCAATTCAATTTCCAGAGAAATCTCCTTCTATGCGAATTATGCCATTAACTTTTGCTTATTTGCAATCCTTTGCGGCTTTGTGCCCTTGTGAGATAATCTCTCTTTTAGTTTTAACGCCCAAATATCAGGGTTGAGATAAGCCAAAAAGCGGTATGGGAATCTATCGCCTGCCCTCTGTGTCAATACGCTTACGGTAGATGTTGGCAGTGGTAAAAGCAAACTGGTGAGAGGCGTCAGGGAAGTGGCATGTGGGGAGGGTGTGCAGTCATGGTCGTTGCAACTACCACTGTTTTCAGATTAGTTATTATTTGCTTTCAAGCAGTCTGTCAAACCATTTCTTTTGATCGAGAACGCCGAAAATAAATGTACCGCGATGATTGGCATTATCCCCGGCATAAACGGCTTCGGCTGATGCACCACCGATTGTCTTCTGGTACTCTACAGGCAGGATCGCCACATACGGGCGGATAACCTCATCGACTTTTCCGTAATAGTACCGGCTTGGAGTAAGATAGCGCCATTGGTAAGCTCCGTTCTCATGCACCCTCTTAAAGAAACGGTTGGATATCATGGAGCTGTGAGCGGCAAATTCCGGCTGTAGAAACTCCGCCACTGTCTGGGGAAATACCTTTGAGGCTTCAGTCCAGCCAATTTTGTTATTGTAAAAATCACGGGCGGTTTGCAAGTATTTCGGGCGAATCGCCACACTGCTCAACCCCTCCATATCATCATAATACGACTCATACGCATTAATTATAAGCGTGAATATTCCGGTTAACCATGCTGCATCCAGCTTGTTTGGATTGTTGATATAGCTCGTAAGCATCAGGTAGACATCTGATGGCGTACAAGCTGTAGCAGCCGCCTTGACTGGAATACCCAGGCTCTCCAGTTTATTTCGGAATATCATGGTATTCCACGAACCCTGTGACCAGCCACTTACAAACAATTCATCGCTTTTTATATTTTGATTTTTCAGTACCGCCTTTGCGGCTATAAGCATATCAAGACAAGCCTGGGCAATGCTTTCCTTGACCATGAAAGTGTCTGAAACCGGTGAGACCCCTTTTCCAATATAATCTGCACCAATCACAATATAACCATTCCCGGCGAATTGAGCGATCATAAGCCTGGTTTCCATGGATTGATCGGGGTAAGACGGCACTTCATTTTTCGAAAACACTGTGCCGTGTTGATAAGATACCATCGGGTAATTGCCCTTGGATGTATCCGGCACTGCAAGCAATCCTGATGCCTCTACAGGACGGTTTCCCTGTTCAGGAATGACCGTATTATAAATCACACGGAACAATTTCACGGCATTTTTTGCCGGAGGGAAGACAACTTTGTTTTCGTTCGAAGTAAAATCATCGAGCTCTGATGTTAATATCAGGTTTAGCCTATCTATACTGTAAGTGCCGATAAGTTGATATCGCACACCACCGGACACAGCAGTATAATCAGCATCTGCCCCATAAACACCGGCCATACAAATAAATAAAGTAAATATCATAATGAATCTTTTCATGGAATCTCCTCCTAACCTATGGAATGTTATTGTAAAAAATTCTTATATCAATTCCAAACGTTTAATTTATATCTTATTTTCATCCCTCAGCTAAACTACTGATGGGAATTTTGATTCCCATACTGGAGGAAGAATAGCCGGAGATGGAAATTAAATCAAGGAAGTCAGGATAAAAGGAAGATATTTTCCACATAAATCCGCACAGATGAAGGAGGAAAATCTAAGTGTCGTGAAAATCATCTGAAAACGCCGTAAAAGCATTCGGGTTACCGGAAATCTGCACAAACCTCCATTGCCTCTGTAATCAGAAACTTGCGAGAGCCTCATCGATCTGGATATGAACCTATTCGAAAGGAACTGCAATGGGCTTTTCAGGTGGCGGCGATGCTGGGTGATTATGCAATCAGGTCAATATCTCTGTGACTTTGCGCCTTCGTGAGAGAAAATACACTTAGATGACGGCTCTGATGTCTTTCTTCAGTTCGGACGCCTTCCTGTAATACAAGGACGAACTGTCGTCCAGGGCCCTGTCGATCACGGTGGCGAGTCCTTCGGGAACAGACGGATTCACCTCCCGTATCGGAACAGTGTTGTTTTTCAGGACGGCGTTGAATGGATTTTTTTCACCTTCTACTTTCCGCGGGGGTTTCCCTGTAAGCATGAAATAAAGAACAGCCGCTGCGCTCCATACATCTACTTCCGGTTTTGAATATTTATAGTTGAGAAGCTGCTGCCTGCTGATAAATGAGAGAGAGCCTCCTACGGAGCCGGTCTGAGTGTTCCCGGACAGGCCGGCGGAACGGTAGGATTTGGCAAGACCGAAGTCTGAAATTTTTGCGGTATGGGCTTTAGCGCCGTCCGTTGCCGACTCCACCACCTGAAGAAGGATGTTTTCCGGTTTAATGTCTCTGTGGATGAGGCCGTTTCCCTTTCCCCACGACCTGTCGGGGAGCTTCATGTGTGGAACCTCGACGTTGTGTGCATACTCAAGTCCGTCAAGCACCTGCATCATGATCCCGCAGGCGTCGGCCGGGTCAATGGTTCCGCCCCCGCGCCTGAGCAGGTCTTTAAGGCTTCCGCCATTGCAGTATTCCATGGCGTAGTATGAGATTCCCTGCGACTTCCCGTAGTCGTTCAATTTTACTATATTGGGATGCTTAAGAATGGCGCAATTTTCAATTTCGCGTTCGAACCGTTCATGCATATCAGGCGATTCGGTGAATTCGGGAAGGAGTATTTTCAGGGCTTCAAGAGAGGAGTTGTTTTCGTTTTTTGCGAGATAGACGGTACCGATCCCGCCTTTTCCGAGCAGACTTACAATCCTGTACGATCCCAGCCGGGAACCGCAGATGTCCATATTTGCCGACGACGCCCTAACCATAGGAAGCTCCGGTTACCTGATCAGATATTTGCAATCACAAGATACATTATGATACATTTAAAGAATATAAATTGGGGAATTAATTCTTTCATGTTTATATTGCTGATCTTTCAAAAATCTTTTGCTAAGAGACAAATGATTGGAATATGAAAAAACAGAAAGGAACAAAATGAATAGAAAAATAGCCATTATTATCAGCCTTGCGATGTTCGCTGCAGTAACATTGATCTCAGCGGAGCCGCAGGATTTCCGGTTCAAAACAGTCCGCACCCCTGCTGAGGGAATTGCCAAGCCCGGAGAAAAGATTGTGTTTACCGCCAGCATCCTTCAAAAAGGCAAAGCGGCCACTGTGCCCATCAAGGCTTTTTTGCATGTGGAAGGTTTGGCGCCCGTCGCCAAAGAGGGGAGCGGGGAAATTACCATGGAAACAACGGCGCCGGAATCCGGGTTCACTTATTTTTCCGCTACTTACACCCCGGAAGGCGAGAAGAAATCGACTTTGCAGTGCTATGACGCCGTTGCGAGCGAACCGCAAAAGATTCGGCAGGGCATGCCGGAACCTGCTGATTTCGACTTGTTCTGGAAAAAGGCGAAAGCCGAAATTGCGGCAGTTCCCGTGAAAACGACGATAAAACAGGTTGCCGTCACCGACGATAAATACAAGGATAAAGTCGACTGCTTTGAGATCCGGATTGATGCGCCCGGAAAACGGCGGGCATTCGGTTATCTCTGTCTTCCAAAGGATGCCGCCGGGAAAAAACTTCCGGCCCTGATCCGTTTTGACGGGGCGGGCGTTTACAAACATAGTCCCCCGTACGACCATGCTTCGGACGGATTCCTTGCGATGAGCCTAAACGCCCATGGAATTGATTACGGTGAAGATGCGACGGAAGAACAGATGATTGCGGTGATGAAGGAAGGCCTTTATTATTCCGCGCGCGACTGGGATGATCTGCAGAAAGTCCCTTTTTATCACATGATCCTGCGCGATCTGCGCGGACTGGAATACCTGAACGGGAAGCACCTGGTCTGATTCGGGGCAAGCCAGGGCGGGGCTCAGTCGCTTGCGGTGACGGGATTGTCGCCTGAAATCACATTTTGCTACGCCGGCGTGCCCGGCCTCTGCAACAACGGCGGAATTGAGTCAAAGCAGGTGCGTGGCTGGCCCGGGAATTTCCCATGGAACGAAAAGACAAAGATTACGGCGGGATATCTTGACAACTGCAATTTTGCGCGCCGGATCAAATGCCCTGTCATCGTCAGTGCGGCCTGGCACGACTTCCTGAGCAAACCGTCCTCCATTTATGCGGCATACAACAATATCTCCTCCGCCAAGGAAATTCTCCCCTATGTTCATGACGGACATGGCTCCGCCATCAGCAAAGACAGGGAATATGTCCATAAGAAAATCATGGAGCATGCTTCCAACTGAAAATTATCGACCCGGAGAGCAGGTTTTGCGAATCAGCATTCGTAACGAGCGCTGATTTATAACTCAATGATTCTTTACGGCAATGTAATGCTGATTCAATGATTGTCTCAGATATGTTTTTATTACAGCTTGACGGCTGATGTTCATTTCACAGGCGATTTCATCAAGTTCAAGTAGCATATCTACGGTGAAATCCACATTGACTCTTTGTACCGGATGTTTTACCTTTCCCTGATTGGTGAAAAAGCGGGAAATATTTTTACCGCTGTCAGCCATATCGGCAATCTCGTCGGCGGAAGGCTTATTAAATGCTTTTTTCATATGGCAAAGTATAACTGTTATACTGTTTTATGTCAATATGGAAATCTAACAAATATCAGGACGAAGTATTCCATGTATAATTATGGAGCGACATTATATGGGAAAGTGTAATTGACAAATTTAACGAGTGGCGTTAAATCATTAAAAAAGCTTCTGCCTTCGCCAATTCTATGGCGTGACAAGATTCCGTGGCATACAGGAATTTTTACCCGCCGCAGGCGCGCGGTGACCAAGGTCTTTGCTACTTCTTAGAAAAATTTCGTTGGTATTTTTTTTCACGCAGTGAAAAAAAATCAAAATATAGTAAAGTGGAATTGGCATATATTGAATAATATAGTAAAGTGCAGTTGGCTATAATTAATGCAGAAAAAAATTTGGAAGGAGGGCTTATGCTTGAAGAGCTGTTTTATCTGCACAGGAAAACGGTTGAAGATGTCCCGTTGAAATTCAAAAGGTATCTCCATGGCGCAATTGACTGGAATTCTCCCCATTTATGCATTACCGGATATCGCGGAACAGGCAAGACCACGATGCTGCTCCAGCATTATGCTGAGAAATACAACGATGTCGAAAAATGCCTCTATGTGTCGGCGGACAATGTGGAAGTCTCGGCAATAGGACTTTTCAAAACCGCCAGCGAGTATTTCAAGTTTGGCGGTGAGGCGATCATCATTGATGAGATTCACAAATATCCCGGCTGGGAGCTCGAACTGAAAAATATAATCGACACTTTCAAAGGCAGGCGGGTTCTGGTTTCCGGCAGTTCCTCCCTTGAGCTCAAACAAGGGAAAGCCGATCTTTCAAGAAGAGTTGTGTATTACAATCTTAAGGAACTCTCCTTCAGGGAATATCTTGAACTCAAGGAAGGTTTGGTATTTCCAGCTTTGACTCTTGAAGGGATTCTGAAAAATCACGTAAAAATCACCGGGGAAATCTCAAGGGGAAAGCCGATTTTGAAATATTTCCGGAACTACCTGTCAACAGGCGCCTATCCTTTCATTATGGAAGGAGAAAACACTTATCTTTCAAAGCTTCTGAATGTAGTGGAAAAGGTGATATATGAGGACATAGCGGTTGCAGGAGACATGAAACAATCGAACATTCCGGTCCTCAAAAAAATCCTGTGGCTCATCGCAAGCACAGTTCCATTGCAAGTGAACATAGACAAGATGAGCAGAGAGTTCGGAATTT
>JBAZRS010000235.1:0-7784 GCA_041662825.1 Victivallales bacterium
GATTCCATAAGGCTGAGGATGAGGGCGGATGTCCCGGTCGGCTTCCTGCTTTCCGGCGGACTTGACTCTTCATCCCTGGTCGGACTCTCCACGCAGATTCCCAGAGAGGAGAATGCGACCCTGAAGACATTCTCGTCGTGCTATGAGAACAGCCCGGTCGACGAAAGAAAATTCATAAATGAGATGCTCGATTTCTCCAAGGCCTCCTCCTCCCTGCATTTCCCCAAGCCGCAGGAGGTGCCGGAAAACCTCGACAGGATAATCTGGCACAATGACATTCCAGTAAGACACGGCTCTCCCGTTCCGCACTGGCTGCTATACAAACACATCCGAGAGGACAACGATTTCAGGAAAGTGATAATCGAGGGACAGGGCGGAGACGAGATCCTCGGCGGTTATATCGATTTCTGCTGGAGCTTCATATACGAACTGCTGGCGGGAGGAAAGCTTTCCTCATTTTCCAGGGAGGTCAACTCCTTCCATGCAAAAGACAGATTCTCCATTAAAATATTCCTGAGGAAGTTCGGCAGGATGATGTTCCCTGGCTCCGTCAGCTATCCCGCCAATCCGGCCATATTCCCTGAGAACCTCATCGGCAACGTGAAAATTCCGGCGATTCCGATAAGGAGGGAACAGCCTTCCGTAAAAGAAATGCACAGGGCGAGAATGAGGATATTGAGATATATCCTGCACAACGTCGACCGCAATTCGATGTCGCATTCAAGGGAGACGCGGGTCCCGTTCCTGGACTACAGGCTTGCTGAATTCTGCATAAGCCTTCCGAGCCGACACAAGCTGGCCTCGGGGACAACGAAACGCGTCCTCAGATCCGCCGTGGGCGGCGTTGTCCCTGAAAAAATAATCAACCGCGTCGACAAGCAGGGCTATTCCAGCCCGATGCCTTCATGGCTCGGAAAGGAAATAAGCCCGTTCTTCAGGGAGAGCATCGCGGATGCCGCCAATCTTCCCTTTGCAAGAAAGGATATTGTCATCAGGGAGTCAAATGAATTCCTGTCGGGCAAACGTCCGTTTGACCCGGTCTGGTGGAATCTTATTGCCGCCGACAAATGGATAAAGATGTTCAAAATTAATTTTTGACAAACTGATTTTATGTTATACATTATGTTAGACACAATAAATTAAGATTGGAGAGGCGGCATCATGGAAACAGCCAGTGTAAGGGAAATACAGCATCACCTTGCTGCTTATCTGGACAAAGTATCCAAAGGCCAGGAAATAAACATCCTACGCCGCAACAGGCCTGTTGCAAGGCTCATGGCGATCAAAGAGGAAAACAGGGAACACAAGGCGAACTGGAACGGCCATCGGGACGAACTTAAAAAAATATTTGGCAAACGCAAGCCTTCAGGAAAACTGATGTCCGACATTGTATCAGATGCGAGGGGCGACTTCTGATGATCTATTTTGACACAAGCCTTTTAGTGAAGATTTACGTTCCCGAAAATGGCACCGGGGAAATTGTAAGCTTTATTGAAAAAAACAATTCCGTCCTGTATTTGAATCAGATACAGGAATTAGAGCTTGCAAACGCATTATCCCTGAAGCTGTTCCGGAAAGAAATTTCCAAGACACAGTATGCTCACATAAAATCGAAGCTGGCAAAAGATCTTTCATTAAACAGGATTCGGCGTGTAATGCTTAACTGGATAGATGTCATGAATTCGGCCGTTCTGCTTTCAGAAAAGCATACATCTGTATTCGGCTGCCGGACCTTGGACATATTGCATGTTGCCGCCGCCAGACAGAATAACTTCAGACATTTTCTTACAAACGATCCAAGACAAATGATGCTGGCGGAAAAAGCAGGCATGATTATAAAATGGCCTCAAACCAACGGGTAAAATCCATATGGATTCTGCAGACTTCAAACCAACATTCTCAATACCATCTTTTCTTTTGTCGGTGACCGACAGAAGAAAAGATTCAAAGGAGAAAGAGGAAGTTAAATTTTCCGCATCTTCGGAAAATTTCAGACTTTCAGCCTCCTATTCGAATGTAAATCCCGCACCCCTGATAAAAGAGGTCGGGGACAAATGCATAATCCTGCTTGGCAGTCCGATTCTGGACGGCAGGATAAACCACGAGAAGGCAATCAATCTTGTATCGGATGAATCAAATCTCGCCGAAAAGTTATCAACGAAGCTCAACGGCGAATTCCTATTTATAATTTTCAATCGCGCCAACGGCGGGTTGAAAATTATCAACGACAGATTCACATCGATACCCATATACTATTATCACAATGAGGCTTCCGGCGAATTCCATGCCTCCCCGTATTTCACGTGCTTGTGGAAGCTCCGGAAGAACCTTGGACTCAGAATAAACCAGAACACCCTCTGCGAATTCCTCTTCTTCCAGAGAATACTCTGGACAAAGACATATCTTGAAAACGTCCTATATTTGCCGGACGCCTCAATCCTAAGCGTCGAAGGCAGAAGCCTGTCAATAAGCCGATATTGGCAGAGGAACTATGAGAAGAACAATTCATCCCTTGTCGAGAATGCCCGCAGGCTGGCGGAACTGGTCGAAAGATCCGTCAAAAACAAGACAAGCGACGGCAAACGCTACGGCCATTTCCTCAGCGGCGGAATGGATTCCAGGTCGGTGCTTGCGGCCTTTGAGAAAAACTATCCCACATGCTTCACCGCCACCATTTCTGAAAACCGCGAACTTCGCACCGCAAGGGAGATAGCCCGCACCAAAGGGGCGAAACACATTTTCCTGAAACTTCATCCTGAACATTATTCAAAGATATTCGAACCGTCCGTAAAGGTCATCGGCGGAATGTACAACTATGATCACGGGCTTTTCCTCGGGTATGAGGAACCTGTGAGGCAGAACGCCGACGTCTGTTTCCACGGGCACGGCTTCGACTACATGTTCCAGGGCATGTACATCCCAGGAAAACCAATCATCATCAGGGGAAGAACCCTCTATTACCAGACCCTGATGGAACTACCCGAAGACCTTGTCACCTATTTCAGGACGAACGTATCATACAGGATCAAGCAGGCCGATGTGTGGAGTTTCATACGCCCAGACAAACGGGCATACCTGCAGTCGTGCCAGATAGGAAGCATATCCGAAGTCCTTTCCGAGGGAAGGAACCTGACTGACTCCCCGAATGACTTATGGGAATATCTCACGTTCCACCATCTGTCGCGCCATTACAGCTATCCAAACCATGCGACCATCGCAACTCTCGCCGAACAGAGGACGATTTCCTTCGACAACGACATTTTCGACCTCTATCTCTCGCTTCCGATCGGACAGCGCTTCTCTGGCGGCATTGAAAAGAAATGCCTTGAAATCCTTGACCCCCGCCTCGCAAAAATCTGGAGCGCGAACACGAACCTTCCTGTCACCGCATCTCCGCTCAGGCAGACAGCCTATCAGCTCACTAATTTCCTAAAACACCGCATCTTCCCGGAAAAGGAAAAGCCAGAATGGACGGAGAGGACATGGCCCTCAAGGGAGGACGCCCTGCGCAGCCAGCCGGCATTGAAGAACGCCGTTCTTGAACTGTGCAAATCCGGCACCCTCGAGGAGATTGATTTCCTGGACATGGAAAAGATCAGGGATGAATTCCCGCGCTGGCTCGAAGGCGAGGACATCCCCGGAATAAGCGGCGACCTTGTCCAGACAGTTCTCTCCCTGGGGACATTTTTAAAGAGCTAACTTGACTTGCCCGTACATGTACTTATATTATGTACGTACATACTAATATTGAGGTGGCAAATGCTTAAAACTTCAAATCTCAGGGCTGATATTTTCCGTCTCCTGGACAAGGTAATTGAAACAGGACACCCTTTGGAAATCGAAAGAAAAGGGAAAGTCCTTCAAATTATCCCCAAGGAGTCCACTCCCAAATTATCGAAGCTATCAAAACACGATTGCATCTTATGCAATCCGGATGAGCTAATACACATGGACTGGGAAAAGGAATGGAAGCATGATATACCTTGACACTCATGTCGTCATCTGGCTCTATGCCGGCGAAATAGACAAATTTCCGGCTCGCGTAATAGAGATTTTCGAAAGGGAGGAAATGCTGATTTCCCCCATTGTCCTGCTTGAGATAAAATATCTTGGCGAGATAAAAAAAATAAATGCTGAACCGGCCCTGGTGTTTGAGAACCTCGCATCCTCAGTAAATCTCAAATTATGCAATCTTCCATTCATGCGAATCATAACTGAGTCGATTCAGCAGAATTGGACCAGAGACCCGTTTGACAGGATAATCACAGCAACTGCAATAGCTCAAAAGGCACTCCTGGTAACAAAAGACCGCACAATTCTAGATAACTACAGCAAAGCGATATGGAAGTAGCCCCTGCAATTCATGAGTATTGGGAATTGATGAATGAGAACCTTCACAAATATTTTAATAGTCCGACAACCTAACACTTGACTTAGTCCTGGACTTAGTCCATATTACAGGGCAGAAGGAGAAACATGATATCAGTGAACATACATCAGGCGAAGACACATCTTTCGAGCCTGCTTGCGAGAGTCGCGGCAGGAGAAGATATAATTATTGCAAAATCTGGAAAGCCGTTGGCGAAACTGACGCATTTGGATTCTTCTCCCAAGAAAAGGATTCCCGGCTTGGATCGCGGCATGTTCAAAGTATCTGAAGACTTCGATGAAGAAGATGAAAATATTAACAAGATGTTCTATGGATGAAAGTGCTTCTTGACACTCACTGCTGGCTATGGTGGCTCACGGAACCTGAAAAACTCTCGGATAAGGTGATCTCTATCATTGCCTCTCCGGACAATGAGATTTTCATTTCATCTGCAAGTTCATGGGAAATCGCCATCAAATATGCCAGCGCCAAACTTCCTCTGCCTGAAAATCCGGAATACTATGTAATGTCCAGGCTTAAACGCGATGGTTTTATGTCTTTGAAAATAGAACATATCCATGCCTTAAAAGCAGGAGCGCTGCCCCCGCACCACAACGATCCCTTTGACAGAATGCTTATAGCACAGGCTCAGATCGAGAAACTCCCGATAATAACTTCCGACAAGAAATTCTCCATGTACGAAGTGGAAATAATCCAAGCACGTTGAAATTCTCATATGCGCTACGCCATAGTCTCAGACCTCCATTCAAACAAGCCGGCATTGAAATCTGTCCTTGCGGATGTCGCAAGTAACAACATAGACGAGATAATCTGTCTCGGAGATGTCGTCGGATACGGCCCGAATCCGGCCGAAGTGCTGGAGATAGCCTATTCAAAGATCCACCATTTCGTACTTGGCAACCACGATGCCGTGATCGCGGGCAAACTTTCATCCGAAAATTTCAATGATAATGCGAAAAGGCTCATTGACTGGACTTACAGATCCCTTGATGACAAGGCGGTAAAGTTTTTCAATTCCCTGCCCCTTGAAGCTGCCGGAGGCAACTTCAGGTGCGCGCACGGTGAATTTGCAAACCCGGGAAGATTCGGTTACATCCTGGAAATTGACGAAGCCATTGATTCGTTCGACGCCTGCAAGGATCAGGTCATGTTTGCGGGACACAGCCATGTGCCGGGACTTTTCGTGGTAGGGAAAAGCGGAATCCCCCACTGGATTGACCCGGTTGACTTCGGGATCGAAGATGAAAAGAGATACATCGTCAATGTCGGTTCCGTAGGCCAGCCCCGCGACGACGGCATCCGCGCCTCCTATTGTATTTTCGATACGGAAAAAAAGGACGTTCTTTTCAGAAAAGTCGCATTTGACATTGATGAATACATCGACTGCCAGAAAAGGAGCAAATCTCCCGAGTCCCCGACGTATTTCATCGGCATATATCATGATCAGGCGCCTCGGCCGATCAGAGAGATAATTGATTTCCACAGGATAAGCGCCGAAAAATCCGTCACATCCGACGTTGAAACCACAAACCTGCAGCATGTGGTCGCAAAACTCAGGAAAACCAGGCTGTTCCTTATCGTGCTTCTCTCAGTATCGGTGATTGCCCTTTCCATATTCGCGTTCAGCTATTTCTCCCAGAAATCATTGGCTAAAAAAGCGAATGTCGAGGCGGAAAAGGCCAGACAAAGCCTTTCAGTGGTAAAGAAGCTTCAGAAAACCGTTTACGGAAACATTAATTCCTCCCTGGACAAGATACTTCCAAAGGGAGAATACGACCTTGAAATTCCCAAGATGAGCGCTGCAGTCTCAGAGACCAATCTTGCGAGGAATTGGATAATTTCATTGACCGATCCGGAAATGCAGAGTCTTTCAACTGAAGAAAATGAGAATATGCAGTCGTTCCGCCTGCGTTCCGGAAAACCCGCTGAGATGTCATTATCCTATATCGCAGTACCGCTCAACAAGGGTACAAGGATTGCAGCCACGGCTTACCTGAAAAGCGAAAGCTTTGAATCGGGATTCATCGAACTGATGATGGAAGAGAAATTAGCAGACGGGACAAAACGACTTCTCTGCCATAACATTGTAGATGGCATAAAGAACTACGGCAATTGGAGAAAAACATCCATAACCGTACCCAAAAGCGAGATGCCAAAGGAAGACGGAAAGCTGACTTTCACAATCCGCGGACAGTTCAAGGGGGAAATACTTGTCAGAAAATGCAGTTTCAGGAGAATTGAATAACACCTTATGAAAATAGCCCATCTCATAGCCCAGTTCTACCCCTATTTCGGAGGAGCGGAGATCTGTGTCCACAACATTTGCAGGACTCTCTCCGACAGCGGGCACAGCGCAACTGTCATCTGCACCACCCCCCCGGCCGAGGAAAAGCCTGAGCTAAACTACGACATAATCCATCTCTTCCCCAAGACATGCGGTCTTCTCGGGAAGATGCCGTTAATCGGAAAGGTTTATCTTGAATATGAACTCTCCATGCTCCAGAGAAAACACAAATTCGACCTTTGGCAGGTGACCATGGGTTATCCCCTCGCCATTTATGCGGTTGATTTCTTCAGGAGAAACAAAATCCCGTGCGTCCTGAGATGCTGCGGCGAGGACATACAGAAATATCCGGAGATCGGATACGGGTACAGGCTTGACGATAAAATTGACGCCCTTGCAAGACGCAATTATCCCCTGTTTGACGGATTTGTCGCACTCACGCCTAGTGTAATGGCCGAATATCTTGACATTGGAATCCCTGAAAATAAAATCCGGATAATCCCGAACGGGGTGAACACTGCGAAATTCGCAGAAATCAAATTGAAGTCCGAGAGGGCCGCCGTCAGGAGGAAATATGGATTATCCGAAACCAAACTTTTAATACTTACAGTTGGCAGGTATCATCCGAAGAAAGGTTTCGACGATATTCCCAAAATAGCCAAAATCCTCAGCGATAACAATATGGCTTTTGATTGGGCTGTGGTCGGGAAAAACTGCGGCCAGATTGCCGACAAGTTCCCGGAATGCTCCGGCCTCGGGATAAGGACGATTGAGAATTTCGCAAAATCAGGCGGGGAAGTTTTTTCGCTTCCGTCAGAGGAACTGATAGAGCTTTACTGCGCCGCCGATATTTTCGTCCTGCCGACGCTGATCGAGACTTTCGGTATGGTGTTGGTGGAGGCGATGGCCGCAGGCCTCCCAATTGTGACAACTGATGCACCGGGGGTAAGGGATGTGATATCTGATGGGATAAACGGTCTTAAGGGCCCTGTTAAAAATCCAAATGCAATTGCCGGTTTGATTCTTAAACTAATCAACGATAATATTCTTTCCCGCAAGCTTTCGGAAAATTCCATACGCCATTCGCTGGAATTCTACGACTGGGAAACC
>JBAZRS010000236.1:0-7757 GCA_041662825.1 Victivallales bacterium
CGCAAGGGCTGTTCTTTTTTCTGCTTTATGCATGCATTCAAAACCGGTCCGTTTAGACATATTTCGCGTGTCTTCTGATTTCACTTGATATTTCCGGATTTCTTATGCTTTTCAACCCTTCTTCGGTTATTATATCAACTTTCCTGTGAAGAGCTTTCTCCAGATATTCCGATAATTCAATGAATTTAAAACCGACAGGCTTATTGAATTCGATAATAATATCAACATCGCTGTGTTTATTTTGCTTGCCCTTTGCAAAGGAGCCAAAAACAGCAAGCTTTTTAGCCCCATATTCCTTGAGGAGATATGGATGTTCTTTCTTCAGTATTGATATTACAGACATGATTCAGTTCCTTAATATTGAAAAATACATGAAAAATTGTTGAACTCCAACAAGATTACTGATTCCCTTCTCCTTATTCCTTCTTTTCCTGAAAATTGCTTTACTTCGATATTCGTCATTCGAATGTTCGTCTGTTCGACCTGTCCTGAGCTTGTCGAAGGATTGTTCAAGAGTTGCGGCTTCCAGCCACGTAATTTAAGTTCACTTCACCTCTTCCACCGTCAGCTCCTGTGAGACGAATTCGCGGAGCTTGTCCTCAACCGTGTTTTTCAGCGTTACGCCTGAAGCCGGGCATGTCGCGCATCTTCCGCAAAGGCGGACAATTACTTTGTCTCCCTGGATGTCAATCAACTCGATGCTGCCGCCGTCCTTCTCAAGCATCGGCTTTATCTCCTTGTCTATGACTTCCTGGACCTTCATGACTTTCTGCACGGTCGTCATTTTCTGCGGGACGGGGGACGCCGCAGGTTTTTTGGACTCTACCCTCCACAGTTCGTCGAGTATGTGCTGGATCTCGTCGAGGCATACTCCGCAGCCTCCTCCGGCCTTGGTATAGTTTGTGACCTCCTCCGCCTTGCGCAGGTTGTTAAGTTTTGCGACCTCGCGGATTTTCGTGTCCGTCACGCCGAAGCATTTGCAGACGACAATCCCATCATGGTCGGTGTCGGCAACCGCAGTCTTTTCGCCCCTGTAATTTGCGATCGCATCCTGGAGCGCCTCCATGCCCATGACAGAGCAGTGGAGTTTCTCCTCCGGGAGTTCACCGAGAACGTTGACGATGTCCTTGTTGGTGACCTTTGCCGCCTGTTCGAGGGTCATGCCCTTCACCAGTTCCGTCAACGCCGATGATGAGGCTATGGCGCTTGCGCAGCCGAAGGTCTTGAATTTGACGTCCACTATCTTCTCTTTTTTCGCATCGAGCTTGATGAAGAGCTTGAGGGCGTCTCCGCAACGTATGTTCCCGACTTCGCCCACCGCATCGGCATCAGCTATTTCTCCGACATTCTTCGGATTCAGAAACGCATCCATCACTTTTTTATTATAATCCCACATATATTACCTTTGGTGTTGATTTATGATTTAGTCCTATTCGAATATAGTTTTTCATTCAAATAAATTCAAAGCGGGAATTTATTTGAATGAAAAACTATAGCATTGTGATTTTCAATCATATTCGTGCAATTAACGGAAGCTCTTGAATAACTTTGGGGAAATGGGTATTTCAGGACACAAGAAGGAGTCGGTAAATTAAATTTGACATACCCGTGAACAATTGTTATCCCCAGGAATTTATAATAAAATCAGGTATTGCAACATGGATACTCCACGTTGAAACACAACCATCATACGGCGAACTCGTCCAGGGGAAGAACGGAAAGGCAGCAGTCCTCCTTGGTCACGGAGTATGTGATGTATATCTTCCGGTTGCGTTCCAGAACAGAGGGATACGTCCACTGTTCGCTCTTGCAGTAACCCGGCACTCGCGCCTTGGGGGATCTGCCATTGCGAATCACGACGATCTTCCGGAAGAGAGACTCTCCCGGGGAACTCACCGCTACGGCAAGCACGTCACGGCTTTTTGTTTCAGGGTTGTCGGGTTTCATGTTGAACGCCAGATAACGCTGCCCGGTCGAAAACACGCCGGCACAGGTTTTAGAAGAACTCATCGGCAGGTTGCCAATACGCAATTTGCTCCAGGTCCGGCCGCCGTCGCTACTTTCCGAAACATGCACAGCTGGAATATCGCTTCGGACATATGCAGTTACGACAGCATCTCCAATAACAAGGGATGTCTCGGCAAAATTTATACGGTCTTCCGGTGTGGAAGGAATCTCGGCCACATCCCACTTTGACAAGTCATTACCGCGGCTGATGGCCACTCTCGGCTGGATCAAATTGAACTGCCCACCCATTATCCAGTTTCCCTCCCGGGTCTTCTGGGGCTGACTGAGAGGATGAAAACCTTCAACCCCTCCTTGCTCATGCCATTTCCGGGTGGCGTCACAAAACCGAAAAACAACCATTCTCCCTCCGCTTTCGGCTGAGCAGCGCGGCTGAGAATGCACTTGGCCGACAAATGCCCACAGTTCGTCATTTACCGACAGCAACTGGCAACTCTCCCATATTGTCGTCTCATGTTTGAGCGGAGGTGCCAGACATTCCGGGGCCGACCAGGTGGCGAAGTCATCGTCCGAACTTATCCAGCGAACGACCGTGCCGCTCTCGCTTTCCGCCTTGGGCGAGTTGTTCCATGCGACAAAAAAACTGTTGCGGTGGCAGGCAATTGCGCTTTCATGCAGAAACCGGAAATCGTCATCGCCCCGGTGAACCATGACATGAGATATCCGGGCCGGCAGCTGAAGGTCGGAAATACTCGGGAAAGACACATTCGGCTCCCATACAATAAATGGCGATTCGCCAATTTGCCCCTTAGATTCCATCACTTGTATTTCTCCATTTCAGCATTGACCTTGCCGACAATGAAATCTACAATTCCGTCGAGAGGAAGCAGTGTGCTTTCCTTCTGCCCCCTTATCTTGAACTCCACCTGGTTGTTAGGCAGATTCTTGGCTGAAGTTATCAGCCTGAACGGGACGCCGATCAGGTCGGCGTCCGCAAACATGAAACCGGCTTTTTCACCCCGGTCATCGTATATGACCTCGATACCCTTCGCTGTCAGTTCATTGTAAATCTTGTCCGTGATATTGATGTCATTGGCGTTCGGGCTGAGGGAACAGAGGTGGACGTGATAGGGCGCAATGGAAATCGGCCAGATCGGGCCGTAGGCGTCACAGCTCTGTTCTATCACAGAAGCCATTGTGCGTCCGACTCCGATGCCATAGCATCCCATAATGATCGGATGCGATTTGCCGTTCTGGTCCAGGAATGTGCAGTTCATGGAGGCTGAATATTTTGTTCCAAGCTGGAATATGTTGCCGACTTCAATGCCGCGTTTGAGGAGAAGTGGCTGTCCAGTGACCGGACACGGATCGCCTTCGCGGACTGTCGCTATGTCGGCGACTTCGGCGCCGGGCAGGTCTCTTTCTAGATTGAAATTCCTGAAATGATGATCGAGTTCATTCGCACCTACGATCAGATTTGAGGAGCCGGCGATTGAATTGTCGACAACTATTCTGATTTTCTTCGGATCCAGTGCGAGCGGTGAGGCATAGCCCGGTTCAGCCCCGGCCTTCCGTATCCTGTCGTCATTGGCGAATTTCAGATCATGCGCCTTGATGAAGTTAATGAGCTTGCTTTCATTGACCTCGAAATCTCCGCGGATCATCGCAAAAACGAGATTGTCGCTGTCGTCGATGTAGAACACGGCCTTGCCGGTGTTCTCGGGTTTCATTCCGAGAAAAGCGGCGACATCCTCGATTGTCTTTTTTTCAGGGGTGTGGACTTTTTCCAGCGGCAGAGCCGGGGATTTTTCATATTTCCAGGCGGCTACCGCGACTTCGCGGTTCGCCTTGTATGAACTGTCCGGCGACATGAAAATCGTGTCTTCACCGCATTCCGCCAGCGCCATGAACTCATGGGACACATTCCCCCCCATCATGCCCGGATTCGACCGGATTGAAATGCAGTCTTTCATGCCGACCCTGCGGAAGATGTTCTCATAGGCCTTGTGTGCCGTTTCATAATATTTGTCGAGGCATTCCTGCGAAGTGTGGAACGAGTAGGCGTCCTTCATAGTGAACTCCCGGACTCGTATCATTCCGGCGCGCGGTCTCGCCTCGTCGCGGTATTTCGTCTGTATCTGGTAAAGCATTACGGGCAACTGCTTGTAACTGTTTACCTCCGTCCTGAGCAGGTGTACGACGGCCTCCTCGTGGGTCATGCCGAGCAGCATCTCCTTGTCGTTCCGGTCCTTGAAGCGGAGCAATTCGGGACCGACGGTATTTAAACGTCCGGACTCCAGCCAGAGCTCGGCGGGAAGGACGACAGGCATCTTGACCTCCTGTCCGTCAATCGCCTCCATTTCCTCGCGGATGATCTTCTCTATCTTCTGGGTGATCCTGAATCCGACAGGCAGGACTGAATATATTCCGGAGGAAACCGGACGGACATAGCCGCCCCTTATCAGAAATTTGTGGCTGACAGTTTTCGCATCCTTCGGTGCGTCTTTTATGCGGCGGCCGACCAGTTTTGACATTCTCATGATTGTAATTCCTTAAAGTTTGATGTCCAGAGGCATATGGTTTTCCCTGGATGATTGGATTAGTGGATTAGTGGATGGTTGCGAATGAAGGACATAGGCATAATAAAATCAAATTAGAATAAGATATTATCATGCATTTTGGGTGATTCATTGAATTCAAACCCAATCATCCATCCATCCAACAATCCAATCATCCGTCATCCTGCGGGATGACTCCGGGTTTATTTTTACTATAGCGTGCAATTTTATAGCCGGATTCATCTTGTTTCAAGCGGGGATGTGATTTGAGGCTGAAAGAATTCCATCTTTGACAGCCGCATAAAAAAATGAATCGGGCTTTATAATTTTTAAAATGCGGGTTATAATAATTCGCCTCAATAATAAATTAAGCTTATCTGGTTGGGAAACTACAATGAGACACACGATTCTGGGTTTTACCTTTCTTGCCGGTGTTCTGTTATTCTGTTCAGGATGCGGGACATTCCATGCCTTGACCTATGACGGCCACAACACATACAGGACTGTTGAAGCCACCAATTACGGCTTTACGCGAAATTCCCCCAAGTCCTTCACTGTTTATCCCTTCAAAAACACAAGTTGGTATCAGGAGGCTGCGGACAGGGGCCGCCAGGGCATTTATCAGGCATTTACGCTTATAGGCCCATGCGCAAGGATTGACGAAACGGAAAAGCTGGCGACACAGCCCTTCTCGGCGTCCGACGCGTTGAAGGTCGCAAGACAGCAGAACAGCGATGCCGTAATCGTGGGAGAGGTGATGAACCAGGATCATTTCTGGTTCATTTTAATGTCCTATTCATATGTAATGATCAAGATAAACATCTATGACACCAAGGACGGAAGACTCATTTATTCGGTGAACACCTGGGCCATAGATTCGGATTACGGCCTTTCCATACTGTCCCCGGTGACTTCATTGTGGGACCATATAAACTGGTCCAGGCTGACACAGGGTCTTTACTACCGCTGCGCCATGGATATCGTCCATGACGTAAGACCTGATGTCACCACGACCAAATAATGATTTCCAAAATCTTCAAATCGGAATTTGAAAATTTTATATTTGGTTATGCAGCTCGGGCTTTCCGGCCCGAGATTTGAATTCGGAATGCCCTCGGCCAAGAATGACCTAGTTACCTGTATAAATTCATGTCATGGTGCTGCTGTGTTTAAAACTAAAAAACTTCCAGAACTCGGTGTTATTGTAGTCGCCGGCGGCAGCGGACTGCGGTTTGGCGGATCAAACAAACTTCTTGCGAAAATCGCGGGAATCCCGGTATTCATCCATTCCCTCATGAATTTCCACAGAATCTGCCTGCCCGGAAATCTTGTCCTGGTCGTCAAAAAAGAGGAAACTGCGAAATTCGCAGGCGCCCTTCTGAAATTCCTTCCAGGCGTCGATGTGAAAATGGTGCATGGCGGAAAAACAAGGATGCATTCTGTTGTGAACGGCCTCTCCGCCCTTCCAAAAACTGCGAAGTTCGCAGCGGTCCATGATGCGGCTCGGCCATTGGCCACAGCCGAGCTCCTGCTCTCATCATACAGGGCGGCGAAAAAATACGGCACTGCGGTAACCGCAAAGAGACTGACAGACACTGTCAAGCTGAGCGACGGCAAATGCCTTGCCGTCAAGACCCTTGACAGGAGCAATCTCTGGCGTGTTGAAACTCCCCAGGTTTTTCCAACGTCCGCCCTTATGGCCGCCTATATGAAAGCATTTGCTGAAAAACTTGATCTTACAGATGACTCCGCCGTCATGGAGAATGCAGGTTTCAGTCCTTTCCTTTTCGAATACAAACTGCCCAACCTGAAAATCACCTTTCCCGAAGACATTGAAATAGCCGGAACTCATTTGCCCTCGTCTGCCAGGAAACACGGGTAACTGGCAAACTACGGGTTGAGAACCACTACCGCGAGACGGCCGTCGGTGCGCCAGCGATCCCCGCCGCCGTTTAGCCCCTGCGGTTGCTGGAATCCTCCCACATAGCTAAGTTGATTTTCAAATTTGGCCTTCTTCAGTTCTCCTGATATCAGGTCTCGCTCAATATCCACATCCGGCCCTATATGATGCGTAACCTGTCCGGTCGTGTAGCTTATGCCGACCCGCTCATCGAATGTCGCCGAACCGAACCATACGGGACGCCCCTCCTCCCGCTTATCCCATAACCAGAAACGGACATGATGCCGCTGGCGCGGGCTGTCTCCGACCGGCTGTTCAAATGCCAGATCCTGTTTGCGCCCGAAAAGGAAGAGGTTACTCACTGGAGCATTGTCGTCCGGCTTGCGGAACACGGAGTCCACGGCGATGCGCACACTGGTGCTGAATGTTATGGGATCCGCCGGAAACCAGCCTGCCGCAGTCATGGCGCGTATGAGCTTCTCCTCCGAGCCTATGATGGCTATGTTGACCGGATCGCCGGGATGCTTGTCGGCCGTCTGCGTAATGCAGGACACGCCGGTGAATTTCGAATAATGGCTGAAATATTCCTTCCAGAGCCAGGGCAGAAACAGATATGCCGCGACCGCCCATATCGCCAGGACGACCATGAACTGACGCAAGCGACTGCGCCTGACAGGAGCTTTGTTTTCCATAGGCTGATGAAATTAATCCGGCTCCTGCGAAGAATCAAGGGTGTCACTGGGAGAAAATACATGTTGGCTTGACTTACGCCCCAGAACTGTCATCTTCAAAATGACAGGTAAATCATAATTTCTGTCGGCTACCTATCTCGACAACTTTTAGCTTATAATCAAAGGGGGCATTGAGCCATGAACATTAAACTGGGTTCCGAGGGTGAATTGTACATTGGAAGAGCAGATGTGTATCAACCGCAGTTCTGTCCCTTTGCACCAAAAGATTCGACAGACCGCAGCCGTTGCGGTTCCTGGTGTCCGCTCTTTGGCGAACCTACCAAAAAGGGAATGGATACGTTTGTATTGCCCCTTTGCCACAGGGAACTTGAGATCGACTCAGTCTTGGACGAGAGGAAGAAGTGAACTGAAACAGTAATATGTTTGAGTTCCTCTCCTGATACATAAAAACTTCTTATTGCCTTCCGCAGGCATATTTCCGAACTGGCTTGCCAATCCGGTATTTTCCGTAATGCGTCTTCATTAAACTGGATAGGGGTAGGGAGGACGCATAGTTTGCGCGCCCCCTCCCTCCGAACCGGACTGGCGGATTTCCCGCATCCGGCTCTCCAGTTGGCGATTACTCTAACATCGAGACTGACA
>JBAZRS010000237.1:0-7744 GCA_041662825.1 Victivallales bacterium
GGGATCTTATGTGTCGCCAAGAAGATACGCAAATCATTTCTTGGCTGACGCCTGCTCTATCGCCACTGCGACAGCTACCGAGGCGCCGACCATGGGATTGTTGCCCATTCCAATCAGCCCCATCATCTCCACATGTGCGGGGACTGACGAGGATCCTGCGAACTGGGCGTCCGAGTGCATGCGACCCATGGTGTCTGTCATACCGTAGGATGCAGGACCGGCCGCCATGTTGTCGGGATGAAGCGTACGGCCTGTTCCGCCGCCGCTTGCAACGGAGAAATATTTTTTCCCCTGCTCAAGGCATTCCTTCTTGTATGTGCCCGCAACCGGATGCTGGAAACGGGTGGGATTGGTGGAATTGCCGGTTATTGAGACATCGACACCTTCATGGTGGTTAATGGCGACGCCTTCGCGGACATCGTCCGCCCCGTAACATCTCACCTTGGCGCGGTCGCCGGTCGAATATGCCGTTTCCTTCACAATGTTGAGCTTGCCGGTAAAATAGTCGAACTTGGTCTGCACATAGGTGAATCCGTTGATGCGGGAGATGATAAATGCGGCGTCTTTTCCAAGACCGTTGAGTATCACCTTGAGAGGTTTCTTGCGCACGCGGTTTGCGGATTTCGCAAGTCCGATCGCACCTTCGGCGGCGGCAAACGACTCATGCCCTGCAAGAAATGCGAAACATGAGGTTTCCTCCTTGAGCAGCATGGAGGCGAGGTTGCCGTGCCCAATGCCGACTTTCCGGTCATCAGCCACCGATCCGGGTATGCAGAACGCCTGAAGGCCTTCGCCCAGAGTCACCGCAATGTCGGCGGCTTTGGTCTGTCCTTTTTTCACGGCGATAGCCGCTCCGAGGATATAGGCCCAGCATGCGTTCTCAAAACATATCGGCTGAATGCCCTTTACAATGTCATATACGTTGACGCCCTTATCTTCGCAGACCTTCCTAGCCTCCTCAAGAGACTTCATGCCGTACTTGTTAAGCACCGGGGTGATCTGTTTTATCCTTCTGTCATAACTTTCAAAAAGTGCCATTTTAATGTCGTCCTTTCTATTCGTGCCTTGGATCAATATAAGACTTCGCTTCCGCAAAACGCCCGTAGGTGCCTGTCGCTTTTTTGAGCGCCTCGTTGGCATCTACGCCTTTTTTCACGGCATCCATCATCTTGCCGAGACTGATGAACTCATAGCCGATGATCTCCTTGTTCTCGTCGAGGGCGAGTCTGCTGACATAGCCTTCGGCCATCTCGAGATATCTCGGCCCCTTCTCCAAAGTGCTGAACATTGTCCCGCAGACACTGCGCAGTCCCTTGCCCAGGTCCTCGAGTCCGGCCCCGATCGGAAGGCCTCCTTCGGAAAACGCGGTCTGTGTGCGTCCGTAGACGATCTGAAGGAAGAGTTCCCTCATGGCGGTGTTGATCGCGTCGCAGACGAGATCCGTGTTCAACGCCTCAAGTATGGTCTTTCCGGTGAGGATTTCCGCCGCCATGGCCGCAGAATGGGTCATGCCAGTACAGCCGATGGTCTCGACCAGAGCTTCCTGAATAATGCCGTCCTTGACGTTGAGGGTCAGCTTGCAGGCACCCTGCTGCGGTGCGCACCAGCCTACGCCGTGGGTAAGACCGCTGATGTCCTTGATTTCCCTCGACTGTGTCCACTTGCCCTCCTGCGGTATCGGGGCGGGCCCGTGATTGGGCCCCTTGGCAACACAAGTCATCTGTTCCACTTCATGCGAATACATCATGCCAAAACTCCTTTCTGAAATTTACAATTAAAAAAAACATCACCTGTCATTTTAAGCAGTTTCAAACATAAAGCCTACACTAATTATGCCATTTCGCAGACAAAACGGAGCAAGTCTTTGATAGTAAGGCAAGATAAAAAGATGGTGCCGACAATAGGATTTGAACCTACACCCCCTTGCGAGGACTACGCCCTGAACGTAGCGCGTCTGCCAGTTCCGCCATGTCGGCACGCTAAAAAGACTGGGTTGATGGATTAATGGATGGCTGGATTGATGAAAAACATCGATCCGAAGAATCCAAAAATACGTCGCCCATTCCTGGCAAGCCCATATCTTATTCCAATTCCCTTTTTTTGCAAGCATCAATTCGTAAAACTCGCATTTTGCGGGAATTCAGGATAAGGACAGTCTTTTCCCACGTTTTCTCAAAGATCAACCACAGAGGACACGGAGAAAATCCAATTTTCCATGGGATGATGATGAATATCCCCCCGCTCTGTGCACTCAAAACAACTAAATATCTTCAATCCGTATTCAACCTTAGTATCTAAGAATTTATTATTATTAGAGTACACAGAGCAAAGGGGACTTTATGATTTCCATACCCACTTAATCAAATTCTCCTCTCAGTGTTCTCTTTGGTCAGTCCCAAGTGCTGAGGTAATTCAATTCATTTCCCGGTTTCTCTATCTTCATGATTTTAATTTTGATTTCAGGGGTTATTTTATCAAAAACAAATAACGGTCATGGAGTAATGGGTAAATACATATGGAAATTGGCTGATATTCCTGAAAACAAGATACGAGAACTGATGACAAGCTTGAATTGTTCCAGGCCATTGGCTCTCTTCTTTGCAGCAAGAGGAATAAATCACAGCTCCGCAGAACAATTCTTTCAGCTCCCTCTTCAAGGGCTCGGGGATCCTTATATAATCCCAGGAATGAAAGAATCCGCAAAACGGCTATGGGACGCCGTGATCTCAAAGGAGAAAATCCTGATCCACGGGGATTACGACACCGACGGGGTAACTGCGGCAGCCCTCCTCCACTGGGTGCTTTCTGAAAACGGCGCCGCCGTCTCATGTTTCCTTCCAGACCGCTTCGATGACGGCTACGGGTTTACTGTCGAATCACTGAACAAGGCCCTCTCCGAGACCAATTACAAGCTGATCGTCACTGTCGACTGCGGAATCACAAGCAATGAAACCGTCGCACTTGCACAGTCCAAGGGAGTCGATGTCATAATCACGGATCATCACGAACCCAAGGCTGAAATCCCCAAGGCCTTCAGCATAATCAATCCCAAACTCCACGCCTCGCTGTCCGACCTCCATATCCTCGCGGGAGTGGGAATCTCATTCAAACTCTGCCACGCCTTCATCAAATACGGCAGGGAAAATCTTTTCCTTAACGACAAGTTCGACCTGAAGGAGGGCCTCGACCTCGTAGCGCTCGGAACAGTTGCCGACATCGTCCCGCTGACCGGTGAAAACAGAATCCTTGTGCGCAACGGGCTGAAAGTCCTGAGCAAACAGGTTCGTCCCGGTATCCGCGCACTCTGCGAACTCGCCGGTATAAATTCGGAGATCAAGGCTTCCGACATAACTTTCTGCCTCGCTCCTAGGCTCAATGCCGCAGGCAGGCTCGGGAATGCGAAAGTCGCATTCGACCTCCTCAGCACCGGAAACATCATCGAAGCGTACAGGTTTGCCGAACAGCTCGAGGGGTTCAACCAGAAACGCCAGGCGAAGGAGGAGGAGATAATCACCGCAGTCTCCGCCCAGATCAAGGATAAAGTCGACCTTGCGGGCAATTTCTCCATCATCGTGGCCGGCGCCGACTGGCATCAGGGCGTGATAGGAATCGTGGCATCGCGCCTTGCAAAGGAACACCACCGCCCTTCAATAGTTTTCAGCATCAACGGCGACCTCGCCCTCGGTTCCGGAAGGAGCGTCGACAATATAAACATCCTTGACGTTCTCCTTGAATGCACGGACCTCCTTGAAAGGTATGGCGGGCATCCGATGGCCGCCGGGCTCTGCATAAAAACCGCCAAGATTGAAGAGTTCAAACTCAGGTTTGAGGCCGCCGTCCAGAAGCTCACAAACAGGAAACATGCGGTTCCGCAGCTTTTCATCGACGGTGAAGTCGAAATGCGCGAACTGACAGGCGATTTCTTTTCCATCCTTGAGAAACTCGAACCATTCGGCCACTGCAACTCCCAGCCGCTATTCAGGATAAACGGACTTCAGCCGTTTAAAATCCTCCCTGCGGCCGCAAACCACTGCCGGGGTTACCTGAAGGACAAGAGGGAAAACATAATACCTTTCATAGCTTTCAACAGGACGGTGAATTCTCTGCCTCCTAACCCGTTATGGGATATTGTCGCCTCGCCCCAGATGAACAAGTTCCGCGGTGAATCAAATCCCCAGCTCCAGATTTTCGATTTATGCCAGAGCGAGTAGGACAGGCTTTCCAGCCTGTTCGCAAAGATATAGATGACGGGCTGGAAAGCCCGCCTTACTTTGGAAATTGTTTCATGCAGGAAAAAGCGCTGCCAAAACTGGAAGACATCGGTTATGAATTCAGAAACCCTCAGTTTCTGATCGAAGCCGTCACGCACCGCTCACATGCCGTTGAAAAAGGCCTCGCCTACGACAATCAGCGCCTGGAGTTCTTCGGCGACGCCGTAATCCAGATCATAATCACCGAATATCTCTACGGCAGATATCCCGCCCATGACGAGGGGCAGCTTACAAAAATGCGTTCCGCCCTGAATCAGCAGAGCACTCTTGCGAACTTCGCAAAAAGCATCAGCCTCGGCAACTTCATCAGGCTCGGCAAAGGCGAATTCAAAGCCAACGGACATGAGAGGAATTCAACCCTATGCGATGCTTTCGAGGCCCTGACGGGTGCAATTTACCTTGACGGCGGACATGAGGCCGCCAAAAATTTCCTTGTCCCCCTGGTGGACGACCTCTATCCCTCCCCCGAATCCCTCCTCCAGGCGGCAAATCCGAAGGGCTTCCTCCAGGAGCTGACACAGATGAAATGGGCGACAAAACCTGTTTACAAAATCGAGGAGACGACCGGCCCCGACCATCAGAGGACATTTGTCGTTTCCGTCACGGTCAACGACAGGGTGGTCGCCTTAGGCACAGCCACGAGCTGCAAGGCCGCAGAAAGCGCTGCCGCCGAGGCCGCCCTGAAAAAACTTGAGGCGGAAATGCAAAAAACTGAACTTCCAACATTCAACATCGAACTTCCAACTTCCTCCGTCGCCAAGCCTATGGAGGACAGGTCGAATGGGGAAGGATGAGCACAGTAATCAGTGGTCAGTAATCAGTGGTCAGTAATCAGTGGTCAGTAATCAGTGGTCAGTAATCAGTGGTCAGTAATCAGTGGTCAGTAATCAGTGGTCAGTGGTCGGAAGAAAATTAGTTGGAGTTCACAGCCCTGGTCGCCGAAGGCGCTGCCGTAGGCAGGTAAACTTTAGCGTGTCTTCGTATTTATCTTTTGAATAAATCCAATTTATTTTTTTCGAGGAAAAAAATATCATGAAAAACGACTTCACGCTCCTGTACCCCCCGAAGATTATTTTCGGGCAGAACTCGCTGAAGCAGCTGCCGGGCAACCTTCCGCTGAAATCGCGCTTGCTTCTGGTAAGCGGAAAGAGCCTGCTGCAGTCGGGCAGGATTGAGGAAGTGAAAAAGCTCCTTTCATCATTTCCACTTTCGCATTTCTGCGGAATACCGGCTGAAGCTCCGCTTTCATCTGTTGACGAACTGACTTCATTCGGCAGAAAGGAAAAGGCGACTGCTGTTGTCGCCATAGGCGGCGGCAGTGTGATCGACGCGGCAAAAGCTGCGGCAATGCTGATTCCGCGCGAGGGGACATGCAGTGAATACTTCTATGGGACCAGGAAGATATTGGACAAGGGCCTGTTTTTCGCAGCCCTTCCGACCACTGCGGGAACCGGCACGGAAATAACTGTAAATTCAGTCCTCACCGATCCCGGAGTAAAAATAAAAAAATCAATCAGGAGTCCGTTCATGGTTCCTGACCTTGCGATTGTCGATCCGCTACTCACACTTGGCGCTTCACCCGAACTTACTGCGGCAAGCGGACTCGACGCCTTCACCCAGGCCGTCGAGTCCTTCACCTCGGCAGATGCGAACTCCGCATCAAAAGCGCTTGCATCCAAAGCCGCCGGAATAATCTTCCACAGCCTCTTGGAGGCCTATGAAAACGGGAACGACATGATGGCGAGAACGGAAATGGCGAAAGGGAGCCTCCTGTCCGGAATGGCATTTTCCCAAAGCGGCCTCGGCGCAGTACACGGTCTCGCCCATCCCGCCGGCGCCCTTCTCGGAATTCCGCACGGCGTGATATGCGCAATACTTCTTTCACCGGTGCTGGAATGGAATCTTCCCGAATGCCGGACAGATTATGATGAACTTGCAATAGCCTGCGGACTCAATGGCGCAGACGAATTCATCCTTGGAATCAGGAACCTCTGCTCAAAACTTGAAATCCCTTCGGATCTTTCGGGCTACGGCCTGAAGCCGGAACACTTCCCCCTCATAATAAAAAACTGCAGGAGCAGAAGCATGGAATGCAATCCGAGGCAGATGACTGACACCGACATCGAGAAGCTCCTGGAATCTCTGAGCCACACTATTCCATGAAAGTGATCCTATTATTTTTTTCACTTGTGAAAAAAATATCATGAAAGTGTAAAAACCGAAGGCGGCTCCATGCTTGTCCGGAAGATAATACATATTGACATGGACGCCTTCTACGCCTCCATAGAACAGCGCGACAATCCGCATTTGCGCGGGTTGCCTGTAATCGTGGGCGGCATGCCCGGAAGCCGCGGCGTGGTTTGTACCGCATCCTATGAGACCAGGAAGTTCGGAGTCCATTCCGCCATGCCCAGCGGTACGGCGATGAAGCTCTGTCCGCAGGGCATATTCCTGCCGGTGCGCATGGACGTTTACTGCGCAGAATCCGAACGGATAAGGAGGATTTTCCTGGAATATACGGATCTGGTTGAACCGGTTTCAGTGGATGAGGCGTTCCTCGATGTCACGCACAACAAGAAGAACATCCCTTCAGCGACCTGGGTGGCAAAGGAAATACAGAAGCGCATCTATTCCGAGACGCAACTTACGGCTTCCGCCGGAGTATCCTTCAACATGTTCCTTGCGAAGATCGCATCCGGGCTCCGCAAACCTTCAGGACTGACTGTGATCACCCCGGACCAGGCGGACGACTTCATCTGCAAACTCCCCATCGACGATTTCTACGGCGTCGGGAAAGTCACCGCCGAAAGGTTCCGCAGGATCGGGGTGGAGAACGGAAGCGACCTGAAAAGACTCTCCATCCAGGAGCTGGTCGGCGCCTTCGGCAAGTCGGGAATCTATTACTACAACATCGTGCGCGGAATAGATGAAAGGACGGTGATCCCAGACCAACCGAGAAAATCCATGGGGCGTGAGGTCACACTGGAACGCGACACGCTAAATATATTCGAAATAACCGACATCCTTAAAGACCTGTCCATGGAGGTCGAGGCTATGCTGCAGGAGGAAAAGCTTTCCGGAAAGACGGTCACTTTGAAATTGAAATATGAAGATTTCATCTCAGTCACGCGCCAGCAGTCGCTGAAAGAATCAACTGATTCGGGAAAGATTATTTACAAGGTTGCATCCGGGCTCCTGAAAAAGACCGAGGCCGGAAAACGGAAGATCCGCCTTATCGGGGTTTCCGTTTCAGGCTTCCCCCTGCCGGAAAATGACAACAGCCCGGTACAGCTCACATTCCCGTTCTGAATTCCTGTGTGCCTAGCCGTGGTTACTTTGACTTGGCATAGTCCATCATCCCCTGGAAGTCAACGACCACAACAGGTTTGTCGCCTACAACCCACGCATCGTGGCCAGGGGGGAGAAGCGAAACATCACCGGGCTTGCAGTCGAACTCAGTGCCGTCGTCCATT
>JBAZRS010000238.1:0-7697 GCA_041662825.1 Victivallales bacterium
ACCTTAAAGCGGCAACTGGATTGCTGCGGAGCAGGCTTTCAAAAAGGCTTTGTCAATACCCGGCTACGGCGGCGACAAAGAAGCCCAGGACGGCCTGAAGAATTCCCAGGGTGGCGCCGAATCCGCAAAAAAGAGACAGGAGGCTCTGGATGCCTGGGCGGTCACAAAGACAAAAGTGAAGTCCCTGATGCAGTCCCTTATAGTCGATGCAAACAACAGCGCTCTGGATGATTCCAAGCGGATCGGAGCTGCAGATTCAGCGCTTGAGCTTCTCAACAACGCATCCAAATCCCCATATCTTTCAGACTCTGACAGGAAAGAGCTGGCGAATTTCAAATCTCAAATATCGGATATCCTGGCAGACCTCAAACCAAGCGCCCTTTCGGGGAAGGATTTTACTGTCAAGGGACTCGGCATGGAATTTGTATGGATTGAGAAAATGGGCTGCTGGGTCGGGAAATACGAGGTGACAAACGGGGAATACCGGAAATTCAATCCTTCCCATGACAGCAAAAACTATAAGGACGGCGATTTGAACGATGACAGGCAGCCGGTCGTGTTTGTCAGTTTCGACGATGCGACAAAATTCACTGAATGGCTTACTGAGCGGGAGACGGCTGCCAAGCGGCTTCCCGAGGGTTACGTCTACCGTCTGCCGACCAAGGACGAGTGGACGGCATTCGCCCAGTGCGGTGACGGCCGGGATTATCCCTGGGGTGGCGCATTGCCCCCGAAATTCGGGAATTACTCCGATAAGGCAAGCGCATGGGATAAAAAATTAAACACCTATGATGACGGCTTCTCGCTTACCTGTGCAGTTGATAAAAGCGGAAATAACGAGTGGGGGCTATGCGGGATCGGGGGAAATGTATGGGAATGCACCAGGAAATCCCCGACAAATCCGTCTTTCGATGCGTGGCGCGGCGGGTCATGGACAATTTCCCAGCCCGGTATTATGCGCACCGATTTCCGCCGCACCAGCAATATCCCGGACAAGGACGAGAACTACGGATTCCGCATTGTGCTCTCAAAATGAGCGTGTTCTCACGGCTTGATGTTAATGTCTACAAGGATTATTTACGCCGAGTTGCATTCTTTAGAAAATTAGCGCGGCAACAGAGTGCCGCGGCTACAGCTTGGATTTGTTGTAGCCACGGCACTCTGTTGCCGTGCTCTTGGTTTGCGCCTTAGTTTTACATTCCCAGGTCAGTGCGTTCGATAAGCGCATCCTGCCAGCGGGGATCCAGCGTGACAAAGCGTGCGCTGTATCCGCTGATGCGGACTGTGAGTCCCTGGTGTTTCTCCGGTTTTTCTTTGGCGTTGCGCAGGTCTTTTGCGCTGAGTATGTTGAATTGAAGGTGGAATCCGCCTTTTTTGAAGTATGTCTCAAGAATCTGCCGCATCCTGTCGATTCCGGCCTTACCCCCCACATCGCTTTTATTCAAGGAGAGTGTCAGAGGATTGCCGCAGGCGCAGGACTCGTGATCCAGATTGGCTGCGGAATTCAGGATTGCGGTGACTGTCGGATCCTTCAGGAATATGCCGGGGCCGCAGCCGTAGGAAAGCCTGTCGTTTTCCTTTCTGCCGTCGGCCGATGCGGGCAGTTTTATCCCGATATCCGCGCCGAACCAGAAAAATCCCGGATATGGCCTGACGCCATTGGGCAGCGGTTTTGAAATTACGATGTTTGCGAAATACGCAGACAGATCCTTCGCCATCAGGTTTGTCTCGGCGCTGTCGCTGCCGAATTTTCCGGAGAGCGAACGGCAGCGCAACAGCAGCTTCTGGTCGGGGAAATCCCTCCCGAGCTGTTCCCTCATCTGCGCCAATGTGAATTCCTTGTGCTCGTATATCAGCTTTTTTATGGAGAGCAGACTGTCGATCAGCGTTCCAAGTCCGAGAATGTTCACGCCGAAAAGGTTGAATTTCGCACCGCCCTCCACGGTTGTGAGGCCGGATTCGATGCAGCCCGTGACACATATGCTTTCAAAGGGGGAGGGGCAGTTTCGCTTCTGATTGTCCCAGCGTTCGATGAAAGACGGCAACGTCTTCTGTTCATAATGAGACCGGAAAAATGATTTGAATTCCGAGTAGAATGACGTGAAATCCCCCTTTTCGCAGGTGTTTGTTTTCAGGAAATCCCAGAGGATGGTCGGCAATGCGAAATTTCCGGCGACAGTCATGGGAAATGAATCTCCCTGCGGTGCGGCCTCGTAACAGCCGATGATTCCCCAGTCCATCGCGCGTTCCGCTGGAATCCCGAGTTTTTTCAAACCGGACGCCACAACCGTCTCATTGAAGAAGGACGGCATGCCGGTGCCTGCGGATGACAGCAGCAAAGCCTCTTTCCAGAACTTGTCCGAGGTGCTTTTTCCGATCCTTACGGAAAGCGAAGGCTGCCAGACTTTTATTTTCCGGCACGCCTCCAGCGCAAGAAGTGAAAGCGGATTCTCCATTGAAATGCCATCAAGATCTGAACCGCCCACAATAAGGTTTTGCGACTCGTCGCCTTCGCAGCACTTCATGAAGAAACAGCAGAGCAGTTCAAGCGCCTCGTCCCTGTTAATCCTTTTTCTTGCAAGGTCACGTTTCAGGGAAGGCCACAGATACTGGTCGAACCTGCCGAATGAAACGGCGGCGCTGTTGCCTTCCGCATGGAGGAATATCTGGATGAACCAGACCATCTGGAGCGCTTCATGGAAAGTCTGCGGCGCCTTGTCTGCGGTATTCGCACAAATGGCCGCAATGTCGGCAAATCCGGCCCGAGCGCAGGCGTCGGCGTGACGGCGGATGAAAGTTGAAAACGCCTGCAGCGTCTGTGAAAACGCCTCCCGGTTGACACCCTGAGGCATCGTTCTTATTTCTTCCCTGACACCTGAAACCCCCAGTTTCACCATTCGCCCGTAGTCTACGACGATATGCCCCATGTTGGAATGTGAGCCTCCGGCCTTGCGCTGTTCCTCAGTCAGGTATTTGCCCCAGTCCGGGTGCGTGAAACGCTGGGAGCCGACAATCAGTTCGTCCTTGCGGATTCCGATCGGGAAGTCTTCCGCGAAAAGCTTCAGGAAATCGGCGCATCGCGAAACTTCCGCTTTTCCCTTGCTCGCAGCGTAAGCCCTGTTGCTGATTTCCGCGTACGCCCGTTGCTCGTCATCGCATAACAGCATATGGCGTTTGACGTTTGCAAACTCCTTTTCCAGTTCCGTCCGCAGGCTCAAGAGCCGCGGAGCGAGTTTTTTTCCTGAAGACATAATTTCCTTTTTATCGATTGCTTTCGATAGCAACCGACTGCCATCGACTGCTATCGACTGCCATCGAATGCTATCGGTTGCAGTCGTTATTCCCTCTCTAAAATCTTTCCTTCACATCCCCTGTGAAAATCTTTTGATCATCTCTTTTTGCGTGTCAAGACCCAGCTGATTGAAATAAACGCTGTATCCGGCGATTCTGACAATCAGGTCGCGGTGTTTTTCCGGCTCTTCAATCGCCGCCTTCAATGTTTCCGCATTCAGGCCGTTGACCTGTATCTGAAGTCCGCCAAGCTCGAAGTATGTCCTGACTAGCGCCTGGAATTTCCTCTTTGTGTCTGCGGAATTCACCAGGGACGCATCAATTGAAAGATCCAGCGCCTGCCCGCCGAAATATTTGCTCTGGTCGATCGTGGCGGCGGATCTTATCAGTGAAGTGTGCCCTTTCAGCGCCATGCCCGGTGTCGTCCCGATATTTTTCGCCAGGGGCTCTCCGGTCAGCCTTCCGTCCAGGGAGGCCCCGTATTTCATGCCTGCGGAAATATGAACGTTCAATGTGTGGAAAGACGGGGCGTAAACCGCTTCGGTATCGGAAAACGCATGAACGGTTTCATAAAATTCATCAGCCAGTTCGGCCGCAAACCTGTCGGCGTCAGGATCGCCGTTGCCATATTTCGGGACATTCCGGATCGCCTTCAGAACTGATTCGTATCCGGTGAAGTTGTTGTTCGATGCGCGGACCAGTTCATCCAGCGTGTATTTTTTCTCCTTGAAGACGAGATGATCAATCGCATACAGCGCGTCGGACGCGTTTATAAGTCCGAACGCCTCGACGATTACTGTATAGAATTCAGCGCCGCCGCCAAGCCTGTCACGCCCCCTTTCAATGCATTTGCTTATGAATGACGAGAGGAAGGGGTTGGGGCGCTCCCGAAGAGCTTTTGCCGTGTGCGCCCGGTTGTTCATTATGCAATAGCCGGTCAGCTCTTTGACATATTCCAGAAATTTGAGCTTCAGGCTGTCAAAATCTTTGAAGTGCCTGCAGGAGCGCGCCTTCATCTTTATGGGAAGCGCTTTTTTCAAGGCGGATCCGTCGTTCAGTGCAAGTTCCAAAGGCAGCAGGAAGTTGACCACTGCGCCCCACATGTCGCTGATTTCAGCGCCCTGTATGACAAGTCCCATGCAGCTGTTGGCGGCCCAGTTGTCGATCCTTGTTTTCGGGACACCTCTTTTCGCCAGGGCTTTCCGACAGGCGTTTTCCCCGTAAAAAGATGGTTGCCCCTTGATGAACAGCTCATGGGTTGTCAGCTGGTCGAATAGATCCTGCGGGATTCCGGGATGAATCCTTGCCGCAAGGATCGGGGAGGCGAAATTATTGGCGGAAACTACCCTGAGTATCATTGCTGTCAGCGGATTGCAGAGGTCTTCACCGTGTTGACCGATTCCGCCGAGGTTCACCGAGCAGGCCGCATCGCCGTAGCGGTTCAGCTTGATGAAGAAGTCCTTCAGGATTTTTTCGAGATCGTTTTCGCTGCATCCGGCATCTATGCTCCTGCGGTAGCAGGGGTAAAGGTATTGGTCGAAACGTCCGAGGGATATGGAGGCGTCGCAGTATTCGGAAACCCCTATCAGGGAATGCACGAACCAGATGCTTTGCAGGGCTTCATGGAAATTTGCGGCCGGCATTCCGGGCATGCGCTTGCATATGCCTGCCAGATTCTGCGATACTGCCGCATGGCTGGGATCTTTGCTTTCGGCAGCCGTCTTCTCAAGCAAACCTGCGAAACGTCCGGCATATTTCAGGAGAGCCTTCATGGCGGTCTCCATCGCGGTCAGATAAATTTCTTCCTCACCTCCCGCCGAGTTCCTGCGTTCTGAAATTTCACCGATGATTCCGGCGATGCCGGCATTTAACAGTTTCTCATAGTCTATGCAGGTGTGTGCGGGGGTGAACCCTCCGAAACAGTGGAAATCGCGTCTCAGTTCCTCCTCCGGAGATATTGCAGGCTGCGGATTTCCCGCAGGGCTTTTTTCTGGCGGCTGGAAAAATCTCCTTAACTTGCCGTCGTCCTCCTGTCGCCATCCGAAGTCGCCGGCGATCAATTCGCCGTTGCGGTAATACAGGGGCAGGTTTTCCAGGACATGTTCAAATATCCGGGCTTCGCGGATCGCCGGCGGAGAACCCGCCGATTGCGGGGAGCTTTCAGCTTCCCTGCGCAGGAATGAAATGATTTGCCAGTTATTGTTCCGTGACATGTTCTCCTTTCGATTGCAGTCGATTGCAGTCGGAAGCTATCGATTGCTGTCGGGTAATTAATTCTTTGTAATCCACTATCCCTCGGCAGGCCGGGTATTCCGTGCATCCCCAGAATGACTTGTTGCCGTTGCGTGTTTTACGCAAGCGCATCTGGGCGCCGCATTGAGGGCATTTCGGGGTCTCTGCCGGAATACCCTCCTGATTTGCCCTTGCCTCGCTGCGGGCCGTGCTCATTTTCTCGCGGAATCCGCCATTGGCCGTGAATTCATCTCCGATGTTCTTTATGTATTTGTCCATCATGTTGAGGGTGCGGGATATGAGGATCAACAGCGTATTTGCCCGTACTGTATCATCGTCAGAGGTCAATTCCCGCTCAAATTTGCGATATTGCTCCATAATATGCAGGCAGATGCCGCGGTTTATGTCGCTCCCGTAATCCGGCGGATCCAGGCGAACTCCATATACGCTCTGAGCTTCCGCGCTTTCCATCTGCCATGGCGCCTGCCACTTCAGCATGAGCCACTTGTTGTAATCGTCCCGCAACTCGCAGAGGCTTGCCCTGGCCACATCCAGGAGCTGGATTGCGGTGGAGTATGAGGTCATCAGCCGTTCGGAACCTTCGGCGAAATTCCGGCTGCCTGAACGCGAAGCATGTGTCATCTGCGCAAAGGTGCGTCCTCCGGGATCGTTTTTCAGGTTCAGGAAACTATTGCAGAAATGATTTGTCCCCAGCTCCACAACATTGGCGAGGATGAAAGCGTCCAGGTACCGGTATCCCGCTGATTTTCTGAAGAGAGGCATTGAGATTTCCTTTTCTTTGATTCGATAGCTGCCGATTGCTATCGGCAGCAGTCGGAAGCTATCGATTGCCATCGAGCGCTTTCGTTTTAAATCTCCCTGTATTCCGTCCTGAGCATTACTTCTTCCCGCATTTCCGGCGAGAGCCTGGTGAAATAATCCGTATAGCCGCCTATAAGGAAAGAATGATCCCATGAGGTCGCCGTGAGGATTGAGGAGGTGGGGCCGTTCTTCTCCCGTCCCTGCGCAGGTCCACCGCCGTCGGCGAAGGGAATCCCCTTCTTCCTTCCGTCCGGTGTCGCCCCGCACTGGGAACCCAGCCGCTCATGCATTATCCAGCAGAAAGCTCCCGGTATGAAATGGCTCTTCCCGGGCTTCACCTTGTGTTTTGCGCATTCCTTTTTAATGAAATCCGCAGTACTGTGGACGATGCTGTCTACGTCCGCGCAGTTGTTCCCGTATTTCTCGTAGCCGTCCAAAAAGCGGAGCCTGATATTTTCATGCCCCCTGAAGTCCGTATCCAGAATTTCTTTCAGTCCGCCGAAGTCCATGTTTTCCTTTTTGAAAACCTCGTTGCGGATGACATTCATCGAATCTGCGAGATTCGCAATCCCGACAAACGAGCATTCAACCCAGTTCACGTCCGCGCCGCCGTTGTCGATGTCGCGTCCCGAATCTATGCAGCTCTTCGTGAAAACGCTCTGGAGCGGTTTCCCGCCATGCATTCTCCGTCCCTCGCGGGTTTTGTCTTCCACGCTTGCCGCCGATTTTATCTCCTTCCCGAGACGCCTGTAATATGAGGAGAGGAATGATTCGAAATTCTGCGACGGTTTTGACGCCGACACCTGTCCTTCGATTTCATCAAGGAGGATTTTGCAGAGGCTGAAGTAGGGGGAGGCGACCCATACGTTGCTGCATGCCACAGGAGTGATTTCCACGCAGGTCGAGTTTATGTAGTTGCACGCCTGCTTCCGGTCGAGTCCGTATGACTTGAGCCCCGCCTGTATGGTTTTGTCGCCGAAAAATGCGGGGGCGGAATATCCCTTGGAAATAAGTTCCGCCGCATGCATGCTGAGCGCTTCCGGAGTCCCTTCATGCCAGCAGACGCCCACTGTCGGATAGACAAGCTTCGTCCTCCTGATGGCTTCCAGCGAGAGATGGGAAAGGTCGTTTGTCACATCTTTGCCTGCGGAATCTCTCCCCCCGACCATCACGGAAACCGCACCGCCGTCGGCGACGAAATTGTTGATCAGTATGTAAAGACATTCTATGAGGTTCAACGCTTTCTCCTTTGAGAGGACGCCCTTTTTCATGTCGGCGTTGTAAAAGGATATGAGCTCCCTGTCGAGATGCCCCGGTACGACGAGTCCCGCGTTGTCCGAATATGAAACCCC
>JBAZRS010000239.1:0-7697 GCA_041662825.1 Victivallales bacterium
AGCGCCTTATCTGCAAATAAGCGCTTTCATCAGCATTTGGATCGTTTACCGCGTCAAAATAATTCACATTGAGCTCGTACGGACTGATCGAACCGTCGGAGTTCCGCTTCCCGGTGATGTCGCCACCGTGCCTGCGGGCAAGCTCGCACAATTCCATCCTCTCCGCCGACGACAATATTCCTTCTGTGGGCCTGACGCCTATCCCGTCATGCGTCGCAGTTATGTTGAGGAAAGTTGTATTGTCGGAAATCTTCTTCACCCCTGAAGCCCAGTCGGAGAGGACTGAGGCGTCCTGTTTGAACAGCGACCAGAGTATGAGCGGGGCAAGACTGAAATTATAGATGATCTGCGCCTCGTCTCCGGCGTTTCCGAAATAAACCACGTTCTCATTGTGCGGCACATTTGTCTCAGTCAGCAGGATGACGTGCGGCGCCACGGCATCAAAAATATCCCTGAACAGTTTTATGAGCTCGTGGGTTTCCGGAAGATGCGCACAGCTTGTGCCGAGTTTCTTCCACATGTAGGGAATGGCGTCAAGGCGAATCATCGTCGCACCGTGTGCCGCATAGAAGAGGAGTATGTCCACAATCTCAAGTAGCACCTTCGGGTTGGCGAAGTTGAAATCCACCTGGTCGCGGCTGAAAGTGGTCCAGAGCCATTTCTTCCCTTCTGTGGAATCGTAGTCGTGGAGAAGGGGAAGATTCCTTGTCCGCAGCACCGATGAAGTGTCCGTGTCAGGCGGAAGCGAAATGAAATAATCCGCATATTCCGGGTTTCCCGACAGATATTCCCTGAGGTAACGGCTCTGGCTTGAGACATGGTTGATGACGCCGTCGAAAACCAGTTTGAAATCCTCCCCCATCGCCCGGATCTCATCCCAGTCCCCGAGATCCTTCCTGACTTCACGGTAGTCTATCACGGAAAACCCGTCGTCGGACGAATACGGATAAAACGGCAGCAGATGCACAAAGGAAATATCTTCCCTGAAATTCCTCTTCAGGAATCCGTGGAGTGTGGAGACAGGATTTTCACCGCCGATGATTGAATCAGCATAGGTGATGAGGAATGAATCCTTCTCGCTCCATCCGGTCCCGGACACGGGAATCCTGCCGCGATACGATTTAAGGAGTTTTTCCAGACCGGCGAATATCGTCCCGGCGGCCCCATCCCCGTAGACAAAACGCAGCCGCTGCAAAATCCGGTTTTCCATGTTATTATCCATTTTTTATCCGTTCGTTGAGAATTTTAAGGCGGCCAAGCGAGCGCGACTATTGAACAATCGAATATCGAACAGTTGAATATCGAATTACGAAGTAAAGTTAATCTGGACATATAAGTGGAATGGATTTTTGATTTATGAGCGTGACAACGCTCCTTGGAGTGCGGTAACTCGTTACCGCCTTGTTTAGCGAAATTTATTTCGCGGCATTCAGATAGGACGGAATAAATTCCGTCGTTAAAGGCGGCAATGAATTGCCGCACTCCATGTGCGAATTTCGCAATTCGCAGGAGAGGATGTTTGAAAATTGAATGTTGCATATCCATAAACTTTGAAATTCATATACGTTAATTCAGGCGGCATCGACAAAGTAGTTTGCGCTCTCCGAGCGCAAGAAACGAATTCGCCTTTTGCGCCAAGGATGTCGCACCCCGATATCCATCAGAGCTAAAGAGCTACTCACAACCTTGAAATTCCTTAACATTCAATTGAGCAAAATTGAAAATTGTTTCTTCTTATCAATATATATCAACATGCGTAGAGTATCCTGTATGGAATTTACAAAGTCAATCGTTTATATTAGAGGAGCAGATTTTAGAATGCAGAAAAGTGTTGCTATGGCGATGTCTCCCGTTGGTCCGCCGCGGAGACTGTCGGACTTAGGTTTTATGTTTGTAGTAGCTCGTGTTCGAGTGTTCTTTAAGGAACCTGAAAACCAGGAATAACGCGCAAATCCGCCTCAGGCGGACTACTACCAGCAAATTCAACCGCTGTCACGCCCATTTCTAAGTCCGACAGGCTCCGCGGCGGATCAGTTGTGCCATATCATCATCAGGATGCACGACTAAAGGGAACCCCTAAATGTAAAATGATCGGGGAGCTCATGGAAAACCAGGACTTGGTGGACGGAAAATACTCGATCGGGGATCTGGTCGACCTGGAAAGGCTCCGCCACATATTCGAGGAGTTCAGCCAGGCAACCGGAGGTTTTACGGTAGGATTTCTGGACCATCCCGGAATGAACATCCTCATCGCCGTGAACTGGAGGGACATCTGCACAAAGTTCCACAGGGGCTGCCCCATGGGATCGGAAAACTGCACAAAAAGCAACAAGCATCTCCTGGATCAACTGACTGAGCCCGGAAAGCTGACCTTCGAAGAATGCGAAAACGGGCTGGTGGATTGCGCCACGCCGATCATAATAAAGGGGAAACATATCGCAAGCCTTGCGACCGGACAGCTGCTGCTCAAGAAACCCGACATAGAACGTTTTAAAAGGCAGGCCAGGCTTTTCGGCTTCGACGAGAAGGAATATCTGGACGCGCTCAGGGAGATTCCAGTCATTCCGGAAGACAAGGTCGGAAAAATCACGGCTTTCCTGGCTGACATAGCGGTGATGATTTCAGAACTCGGATACGCAAACCTTGAGATTAAAGAAAAGGCGGCAAGGCTCGAATCGGAGATAATCGCACGCAAAAAAATAGAAGACGAATTGCGGAATTCAGTTTCTGAAGCCCAGCGCGCCAGCGCACAGATTGAAGCCGTTTTCCAAAGCATGGCCGACGGCGTGGTCGTCTTTGACATGGCGGGCAAGGCTCTGCTGATCAACGAGGCCGAAGCGAAAATCTGCGGATACGCGAGCCCCGAAGAGATGAAGCGCGACATGGAATATTTCGCCAGGACATATGTGCTGAGCCATCCTGACGGGCGATTGGCGCCGCTTGAGGATTGGCCGGTATCCCATGTGCTGCGCGGAGAGACTGTGACAGACATGGAGCTGAAAGGACGGCGCCTGGATACCGGACAGGAGTGGTTCTTCAGTTATTCAGGAAAGCCTGTCAGGGACTCACAGGGAAACCAGATCCTTGCCTTGCTTGTCTGCCGCGACATCACCGAGCGCAAGCGGGCGGAAGCGGAGTTGCTGGAGAACGCGGAGCGTTTGAGAAACATCATGCAGCATGCGCGATGCATCCTCTGGAACGGCAATATCGTGGGCATGCCTGGATGGGAGAAGTATTCCAAAGGTTCCGGCAAACTCTTCAAATGGTCCATGGCGATCCTGGACGAGGGTGCGGCGCAGGAATTGATACCGCTTGAAGTGACAGACCATAACTATGCTGAAGCCTGGAGGATAAGCCGGAACCAGGACGATTCCATATGCATGGAAGACGTCTCGTCCACCGCCTTCGCCCGCGGTGACAGCCACTACGTACAGGACTTCCGCTGCACCGACCGTTTCGGGCGAGTCCACTGGCTCCACGAGGAGGTCGTCATTCGTCCCGTCTCCACCGGACGCTGGTCCGCCTATGGTGTCGTCACCGACATCACCGAGCGCAAGCATGCGGAACTTGCGTTGCGCCAGGGGGAGGAGCGCTTGAACTTCGCCCTGAAAATGAGCCGCACCGGCGGATGGGAGCTCGATCTGGTTGACCACTCGGCGTATCGCACTTTGGAACATGACCTCATCTTCGGCTACAGTCCGCCTCCGCCGCAGTGGACTTATGAGATGTTCATCAAACACGTCATTCCGGAGGACCGAGCCGAGGTGGACCGCCGTTTTCAAGAGGCAATAGCCAAACAGACGGACTGGAGTTTCGAGTGCCGCATCCGCCGCTCCGACGACGAAATCCGCTGGATATGGGCGGCAGGCAAACATCAGCACGACGTCAAGGGACAGGTCAGGAAGATGGCCGGAATCGTACAGGACATAACTGACCGCAAAGAGGCCGAAGAGGAGGTCCGCAAGCTGAACTCCGAACTTGAACGGCGCGTGGTCGAACGTACCGCCCAGCTTGCGGCCGCCAACAGGGAACTCGAGTCCTTTTCATACTCGGTATCACATGATCTGCGCGCACCGCTCCGCGGAATAGACGGATGGAGCCTGGCCCTCATGGAGGACTATAACGACAAACTCGACGAACAGGGCAGGCAGTACCTTTCACGGGTCAGATCCGAGACCCAGCGCATGGGGCACCTGATAGACGACATACTCCAGCTGTCACGGATAGGCCGGACAGAACTGCGCCTGACCCGGACCGATATTTCAGCCCTTGCACGGAAAATATCGGAGCGCCTGAAAACCGAGAACCCTGGACGGCGGATTGACTTTGTCATACAGCCTGAACTGGCAGCCCACTGCGACGAAAACCTTCTCGAGATCGCAATGACGAACCTCATGAACAACGCCGTCAAGTTCACAGGCAGGCGGGAAGATGCCCGGATTAAGTTTGGCATGGAGAAAGAGCACGGGCATCCCGTTTATTTCGTGCGCGACAACGGCGCCGGTTTTGACATGGCTTATGCACAGAAGCTGTTCGGGGCCTTCCAGCGCATGCACAGGGTGTCTGAATTCCCGGGCACCGGTGTCGGCCTTGCAATAGTCCAGCGCATAATCCACCTGCACGGCGGAAAAGCCTGGGCTGATGCAAAAGTGGATCAGGGGGCGACGTTTTATTTTACGATGCAGAGTTGACATTATAAATTTTTCGCATAGCAAAAAATTTAAAGACAAAGGGAGACAATATGGGTGAATCATCAAAGACAATTCTTCTGGTCGAGGACAATCCCAGCGATGTGGCGCTGACAAAACGGGCGTTGCTGAAGAGCAGGATTACAAATGAAATGGTCGTTGTTGAAGACGGACAGGAGGCGCTGGACTATCTTTTCTGCACCGGCCCGCATGCAAAACGGGACATCACAAAACTGCCCACGGTCGTCCTTCTGGATCTCAAGCTGCCCAAAGTCAGCGGATTGGATGTTCTGAAGAGGATCCGGTCCGACGAGCACACGCGGCGTCTTCCGGTTGTGATACTCACATCCTCGAAAGAAGAGCAGGATCTGGCAGCAGGCTACGATCTCGGAGTCAACAGCTATATCCGCAAGCCTGTGGATTTCGTCCAGTTCGCCGCAGCCATCGAGCATCTCGGATTGTACTGGCTGGTGCTGAACGAGGCCCCGCCGGTTCCGAAACAGGGATGAGTCCCGCAGCCAGAATGAACATCGAACTTCGAACATTGAACATCCAACTTCGAATAAAAATGAATCAAACAGAGCTGATTTCAAAATACCAGAAAATGGTTGTTAAGGGAATACGCCATTTGGAATTCACAACCTTGGTCGCCTTTGGCGCTGCCGGAGGCAGGTAAACTTTAGTTGTGTCTTATCATCAACAAGACGCACAGCTAAAGCTGTGAACTCCAACTTTAGCAATCAACTCAAAAGAGACAATATTGAAATTGATTCGATGTTCAAAGTTCGATGTTGGATGTTCGATGTTCCGCCATCTTGGCGGTTCCTGATTAGGCCGGCAGGGTGCCGGCGTTCCCCATCAGGGGGAAATGGATGATGAAAGTCGTAGCTTCGCCCACCCGGCTCATGACATTGATCTCTCCCCCGAGATCCTTGACAATCTTATAGACCAGTGAAAGTCCGAATCCGGTTCCCTCGCCTGGCATCTTGGTGGTGAAATAAGGTTCGAATATCCGGTCGATGATGGTCTCGTCTATGCCGGTGCCGGTATCGCTCACCTCGAGTTTCAGATAGGATCCGGGACTGAGCAGGAGGCTGTCGTTCCTGTCGAGTGAAACCTCCTTGAGGGCCACTGTAAGCGTGCCCCCCTTTTCCTTCATGGCATGGCAGGCGTTTGTGCAGAGGTTCATCAGTATCTGGTGTACCTGAGTCGGGTCGGCAAGTATGGCTCCGCAGTCCGAATCTACGTCCTGCACGATTTCCACGGATGCAGGAATGCTCCCCCTGACGAGTTTCAGAACCTCTCCTATCACCGTCTGAACCTGCACCGGTTTCTTATCGGTGTCCTTGTGCCTGCTGAACGCCATAATCTGCCCCACAAGCTGGGTCGCACGCATGCTGGCCGAATGGATCTGCTCCAGGAGGTAATGCGACTTTGAATTTTCCTCAACGGTCTTCATGCACATTTCGGAGTATCCCATTATGGGCGTGAGGATGTTGTTGAAGTCGTGGGCGATCCCGCCGGCGAGAGTCCCGAGGGCCTCCATTTTCTGCGACTGCTGGAGCAACTTTTCCACTCTTAGTATCTCCGCATCCACACGTATCTTTTCCAGAAGCAGCTCTTTTTGCTCCATGGCCTTCCTGACCGACTGCCCGAGCCTGGAAAGCCTGTCCTTGAGAAGATAGTCGTCCGCACCCTTTTTCAGCATCTCCACAGCGATCTCCTCGCCTACGGTGCCGGAAATCATGATGAACGGAGTCACTTTGTCCTTCTCCCTCAGAAGCTCAAGAGCCGTAGTGGCGGTGAACTGCGGCATCGAGTAGTCGGAGAGGATTATATCCGGCGGAAAAGTTTCAAGAGCGGAAAGGAATTCAACCCTGGATTCAACGCATTTCCATTCGGGATCGTAGCCGGCCTTGCGAACTTCGCGGAGATTGAGCAAACAGTCTTCAAGACTGTCTTCGAGAAACAGAATCTTCAGTTTCCGCTTCTCAGACATGGGCGGCAAAGCTTCGGCTTGCAGCTTTGACTTTTCCGATTCGGATTCCATCAGCGCTCCCGGATTGACATGTATACACAATGACAATACTATGGAGTAAAACGGATTTCAATAAAATTAATCTTTAAACCAATAAAGTTAGTATTAAGGGAACCTCTAAAGATTGGCATATGGCGAATCTACCCGATATGCCTTCTCCGGAGCTTCAGGGCAAGCCTATTCATATTTTTCTGGGAATGGATTTACGGGCAACGAGACGGCCTATTGTATCGGCCAGTTTGTTGAGGTCATAGGGTTTGTTGAAGAAAAAGTCGGGCAATTCGGAATGCTTGCCCTCCATGACTCTGGCCTCATCGTAACCGCTAACCAGAATCGCTGGCAGGTCTTGCCGGATTGCCCTGAGGGCTGAAATAGTCTTCCATCCGTCCATGCGTGGCATTGTCAAATCACAGAGCAGACAGGAAATCTCATCCTTGTACTGTTTGAAAATATTCACCGCCTCGAGTCCATCCCTGGCCTCAAGTACCTTAAACCCCATGTTAACTAGAGCAATCTCGGTCATTTTCCGCAGACCTTCCTCATCTTCCACAAGCAGCACCGTACCTTCCCTTACAATCACCGGCTCATTAATTTCTTGCTCCTTCCGAGGTTTTTCCTTTTGTGCAGACATCGGGAAAAACACCCTGAAAACGCTTCCTTCATTGATTCTGCTCTCCACAGTGATAACCGAGTCATGCGCCTTAACAATTCCAAGAACCACAGAAAGGCCCAATCCTCGCCCAGCGAACTTTGTGGAAAAGAACGGGTCGAATATCTTATCCATATCTTCTTCCTGTATCCCGCATCCGGAGTCCGTTACTTCCAGACAGGCATATGACTGTTCCTTCGGGCTCCACCCGAAAGGAAAACGGTGTGATGTCGGAATATCTGCAGAAGAAATCGTTCTTACTCCTATGCGAATGATGCTAGCTCTGTCGCCAATGGACTCCCAAGCATTAATCACCAGGCTG